>JAAZLV010000093.1 GCA_012799155.1 Bacteroidales bacterium
CGGTTCCAGATATCACAGACAGTAAAGAGTTCAAAGTTCATATCAGGTGCGTACTTGAGAAAAGCTTTTCCCAGTGAGTTTTTGAATCGATTGGAGAAACCCAGGATACCCACCTTGACCCTATCGTTCGCCCCCATGATGTTGGCATAGCTTCTGGCTGACATGTGAAGGTTGCTACCTATGGATAGACCCGCAGCTCCCATGGCTGCTTTCTTAATAAATTCTCTTCTTGTTTCCATGTAAAAGTTTAATTATTAATCGGGGATGAACTCCTCGAGTCTGTTTCTCCTCAACGAATACAGAATTGATCACAAACAAATTAACCTCTTTTTTTTGTCAAAGCCAAATATATAAAACAGTTTTGAACAAGTTGAAGCAAACTTTTCTTATCTGATGGTGATGTTAGGCGACTCATGCCAAAGTGGTGATGACCAACGAAAAAAAAGTTGTAAACAACGAACCTAATTACAATTTTGCTATATTTGTCATTCGAGTCAATAAGAAATGCTATTTTAAGTTGTGGATATACCATCAAAAAAAATATCGGTAACATCCCTCTTCTTTTTTCTCACCACTGTAATCCTGGCCATCTTATTATGGGTGAACAACGTCAACAGTGATAAAGAGAGAGGTTATGACAGTTCATCCGTGATGAACAGGATCACATATCTACAGGAGCTGGCACTGGTGAAACACAATTATACAGGTGTGATCAGCTACAAGGATTACATGAAGATTCTGAATGTAAATGTACCTCTCACAGATAAGTACTTCTTACTAAAATACCATGGTTACATCAAGGCGGGAGTAGATTTTGATCGAATTACTGTGACACCTGAGAACGACACCACTATTTTGGTATCACTTCCTAAACCACGCATACTTGAAACGGTGATTGATGAAAACTCCATAGAGGTGTACAATGAAAGTGACAACGCCTTTAATCCCATCCGTATTACAGATTATAATGAGGCACTCATACGTGAGAAGAGGGTGATGGTGAGCGATGCGCTCGAGCAGGGGATCCTGGAGGAGTCGACACAACAGGCTAAAACGGCTATCCGTTCGTTATTGAGGGAGATGGGATATCGTGAGATTCGGATCACAGAACAGTTGGAGTTACCCCAGCTTCCTTAAGTTATCAGCGTAGGATTGTCATTTTAGTTGTTTCTTCTGTTTATGATAAGTTTTGAAAATCAAATACCAAGACATACATATGCGATTTACAGTTCGTCTTTATCTTTTCTGGGTTTCTGTTTTTCTAATCTTTTTTCTAGCTGTGTTGGGGGTTGTATACCTCTTCTGGGGAGTACTTTTTAATTTCTGGCAGGTGAGTCTCGTTTTTTTTCTAGTTGGAGTGATTCCTCCAGCTCTTATTTCCGCCTATTTTTTCAGACGATTGGATTATATGGAGACAGAACATCTAGCTCCTCCCTCTTTTTCGGGTCAGAAAAAAGGACGATTCACATTCAGAGCGAGAGGCAGTTGCCCATTCGACGAAGTAATGCAACGTATCGATCGACAATGGATCATTTCCTACTCCAATCGGAAAAACAAGGTGTTGAAGTTTAGGACAGATGCCAGGATGATGTCCTGGGGATTGGGGGGATATCTCAGTATGTTGGAGGATGATTCAGTCGAGGTAATCATCTATCCGATTCACCCAAGGTCAAAGCGCGAGGCGTTGATGGTCACACAATTGCTACATGCAATGACTTCAGTACTGGGTAACTGACAATACTACCGGTGTATTTACTCGACCGGTTGTTCACAGTAGCGAATCACCTCCTCATTCACAAACTTTAGAAAATCATTGTGTGCCTCCTTTGTGATCATCCGTGGGTAGCTCAGTATCAATAGTTCTTGAGGTTGCGCTTCAAGACGGTAAGGAAGATGCACAAAGCGGTAGGGGGTGAGTGTAAAGCCAGCCCTTTCATAAAACTGGAGCCTGCGCACCGATAACTCATTCACGAGCGGATCAATTTCAAGGATGATGGTCTGTTCGCTGTCACGAAGGTAACGAAGCATCTCTGATCCGTATCCCTGTCCACGTAGTTTTGGTGTCACTGCAAGATGTTCAAGATAACGATAACCATCCCATTCCCAAAAGAAAAGGAGACCTGCCAGTTTATCTCCATCCCAAGCTGAGAGTGGAAAGAACCGTTCATCGGTACATGCCAGCAGATGATCTTCCATTTTTCTTCGCTCAGCAATAGGGAAACTCTCTTCATAGAGTCTCCAGACACTGTTCCATTTTTCCTGTTCTTCCGGATCTATTCGTAGGAAATTCATTGTCATTGGTTTAAATCTCACATACACCGTCGGCGGTACAAGATTTGCCTTTAGTCACTGTCAATTCCTTCTCTTTTTCGGTACGGTTCTTCCAGTGACTGTAAGCTTTTCTGAGCACACTCAGAAAGAGCTCAACCGGTTCGGATCCAATGATGGCCTGTCTACGGTCCATCAGGAAAGTTGGCACCGTGTCAAATCCAAGGTTACCCATTTCCTGGATATCCTGTTTGATCTCATACAGGTAGTCATCACTCTCCAGCATCTTACGAATTGTAATTTCTTCAAGTCCTGCATCTATACCGATGGATATCAGCAACTCCCGATCGCTGTAATCTTTTGCTTCCTCGAAATAGGCCTTGGAAATACGTCGCAACACCTCTGAATCAACTCCCTTCGTTGCTGCCAGCTTAATTAGCCTATGGGCATCACTTGTGTTCGCTGCTATTGCATTATGTAAATTGAATCCCACACCGGCATCATCTGCCAGCTGTTTCACACCGGCGAACATTTGATTCATCTTATCCTCCTTCAGGCCAGCTGTTTGGGTCAAATATTCGGTTACGGGATAACCATTCCCAAAACCCGGCAACTCCGGATTGAGTTGAAATGCTTTTATTTCAAGTTCAACTTCATCGGCATGTTCAAACTGCTGCAGCGCTTTTTCATAATGAATCTTTCCTATATAACAGTATGGACACATGATGTCGGTCCATACTTCCACTTTCATTTTCTGTTTACTCATTCTTGTCTTTTGTATTCATGATGATTTGCTGCTTCTCGCTGTCGAAGTCAATCAGGATGGTATCACCCTCTTTTACGCCACTACGCAGAATCTGTTCAGCCATCTCATCTTCAATGTATTTCTGAATGGCTCTCTTGAGTGGACGGGCTCCAAACTGCACATCGTAACCTTTGGTGGCAATATACTCCTTTGCCGCTTCGGTAAGTTCCATTTTGTACCCAAGATCGCCGATTCGTTTGTAGAGCCCTTTCAGTTCCAGATCAATGATCTTGTAGATAGACTCACGACTCAGTTGGTCGAACATTACAATATCGTCTACCCTGTTCAGGAATTCGGGTGCGAAAGCTTTGTTGAGTGCTTTCTGGATGATGTTACGCGAGTATTCGGCATCGGTCAGGTCATTTCCGGTATGGAAGCCTATCCCCCTGCCAAAATCTTTCAACTGCCTCGTTCCGATGTTGGAGGTCATGATCAGAATGGTGTTCTTGAAATCGATTCTCCTTCCCAGACTGTCGGTGATGTGACCTTCATCCAATATCTGTAGTAGGATGTTGAAGACATCGGGATGTGCTTTCTCGATTTCATCGAGTAGAACCACGGAGTAGGGGCGACGGCGTACCTTCTCGGTGAGCTGTCCTCCTTCCTCGTAACCCACATATCCCGGAGGTGCTCCCACCAGACGGGAGACATTGAATTTCTCCATATACTCACTCATGTCTACCCGGATCAGGTTCTCGGTGGAGTCAAACAGGAACTCGGCCAGCTTCTTGGCAAGGTGTGTCTTTCCCACACCCGTGGGACCAAGGAACATAAAAGTGCCAATCGGCTTGTTGGGATCTTTCAACCCCACACGATTGCGCTGAATCGCCTTCACAATCTTGTTCACTGCCTCATCCTGGCCGATTACTTTCTCTTTGATCTCTTCCCTCATCTCGAGCAACCGTTGTCCCTCGGCCTGAGCGATACGTTGTACAGGAACGCCCGAGATCATTGCCACAACTTCAGCTATTTTCTCCTCATCCACCAGTTCTGGCTTCTCCTTAATCTCTTTCTGCCAGCGCTCTTCTTCGGCTTCAAGTGCCAGCAACAGTTGCCGTTGCTTGTCACGGAAGCTCGCTGCAAGCTCATATTTCTGTGCCTTCACGGCATCGGTCTTCTGCTGCTCTACCTCTTTCAAATCTGCTTCGAGGTGTTCAATTGTTTCCGGGATCACGATGTTGGAGATGTGTACCCTCGCACCTGCTTCATCCAGTGCATCAATAGCCTTGTCGGGGAAGGTGCGGTCGGACACATAGCGGTCGGTGAGTTTCACACAGGCCTGCAACGCCTCGTCTGTATATCGTACGTTATGGTGCTCCTCATAACGCTCTTTGATGTTACGCAATATTTGAAGGGTCTCCTCAGGAGTAGTAGGGTCTACGATCACTTTCTGAAAGCGACGTTCCAGCGCACCATCCTTTTCGATATTCTTACGGTATTCATCGAGAGTTGTGGCACCGATACACTGTATCTCACCACGGGCAAGTGCCGGTTTCAGCATGTTGGCCGCATCCAGTGACCCGGCAGCACCGCCGGCACCTACAATGGTGTGGATCTCGTCGATGAATAGGATGATGTTGGGGTTCTTCGACAGTTCGTTGAGGATTGC
>JAAZLV010000094.1 GCA_012799155.1 Bacteroidales bacterium
CTACCCGCATGTCGGTGAGGTTGGCCAGGATGGGTTGTATGTGCTCGGGCGGGAGCGACTGCAATGCCTGCATTTCTGAAGCGGAGACAAAAGAGGAGAAGAAGAGCTTCGGCAACAGTGCGAACAGAAGGGCAATGCCGCCAGTAAGTCCCAGGCTGATATAGAGAGCTTTGATGTTGTTCTTCAACAGCTCAGGCTTATACGCGATCTCCTTGATTGTCAGTGCTGCCAACAGGGGGATGCAGAACTCGGCGATCACCAGGATGGAGGAGACGGCGCGGAACTTGTTGTACAAAGGCACGTGGTCGATGAAGAAATCGGTCAGCCCCATCATGTTCTTCCCCCAGGAGAGGAGGATGGAGAAGAGGGTGCCGGCCAGCAGCGCCCACTTGAGCGGTCCCTTCACGATGAAAAGTCCCAGGATAAAGAGCATCAGCACGAAGGCTCCCACGTAGACCGGTCCGGAGGTGCCGGGTTGATCACCCCAGTACTGACCGATCTGGGCGTAAATATCCCGGTATTCGGGACGTGCTTTGGCCATGGCCCGTTCGTTCGCGGCGAGCGGTACGGAGGCACCTCCCTTGGTGTTGGGTACCAGCAGCGTCCAGGTCTCACCGATGCCATAGCTCCAGGCGGTGATGTAATCACGCTCCAGACCGTTTCCGGTATGCTGTTCCCCGTGGTGGGTCAGCTCTGACTTACCGCGCATCGTCTCTTTCGTATAGTCGTAGGTGTGGTAGAGGCTGCTGGCGTTTGCTGCCACGCCTATCAGTCCTGCTACCAGCAGCACGCCCGTAGCTTTCAAGAAATCGGGCAGCTCCTTCTTGCGGAAGGCATCCACACCGAAGGCGATCACCATGAAGAGCATCACAAAAAGGAAGTAATAGCTCATCTGGATATGGTTGGCCGAGATCTGGAAAGCGGTGAAGAGCATGAAGAGCAGTCCCCCAAGTAAATATTTCTTCCGGTAGATGTAGACCAGGCCCGCAATCGTAGGCGGGATATAGGCCAGGGTGATGAACTTCCAGATATGTCCCGCCGCTACCAGTATGAAGAAGTAGGAGGAGAATGCCCACACCACAGCTCCCAGGGCACTCACCAGCGGTGAGGCCCGAAAGGCGCGCATCAGGATGTAGAAGCCCAGCAACATGATGAAAAGCAGGTAGACATAGTTGGGAAGAAAGAGAGAGTAGGCCTTCTTTGCCAGGTCCTGCGGCTTCGTGGAGTCGTAGGTGGGACTCATCTGATAGGAGGGCATGCCGCTGAACATGGAGATGTTCCAGCGGCTCCGTTCCCCGTTGTGCCGTTCCATATAGTCGCGCTGTTCCTGTCCCTGCCCGATGGCGGCCAGCGAGTCATGCTGGGCAATCTCCCTGCCGTCGATCACGGCCGGTGCAAAGTAGAGGAAGGAGATTACTACAAAGAGGAGGATCACAATCAGATCGGGGAGGATTTTCCTGAAGTCGGCGGATACTTTCATTATCTTTTATTTTCTGTTTATCACTTCAGCCACAAATTTACGTTTTTATTCCCGGAAAAAGATGCCGTTATGGTTCGATTCTGATGCGTACACAAAAAAAGAGGCAGTTTCTTTTTTGTTGTTCGAAATATGTCGTCCTGATTTTAATCGACTTGAAAGTAAAGCGTTATTCAGGACTAGACAGTCTTCATTGTCCTGCTTTTAATTTACAATTACTGTAAACCTATTTCAGGATGAGACGCAGGTTATCAATGTCTCTAGCCTTATTGCGCCCTTATTGCACCCTTATACCCTCCTTATACCCTCCTTATACCCACTCCCAAAATTATTAAAGTGGATATAAGGGAACAATTAAGATAGAATGAAGGAACACAAACCAAAATCAAGGCAATAAGAGTTGTGTTTACCAGTCACTGGAGGGCACAAACATCAGGTAATATACCTCACGATACGATCCACACGAAAAAAAGAGGTTGCCTCAATTTTGAGGCAACCTCTTTTTTTATTTTGTTGATATATTTCTCAGAACCGCCTGCCGATGGTGAGGCCCATACGGGGATATGCACCATCGTTCACGAAGTCGCGGCCGCCGCCGAAGTAGATCTCACCCACCCAGTTGTTGCGTGTCAAATACTTCCACCCTACAGCGAGTCCCAGACCTGCACCGGTAGCCGTCTCCTCACGGGAGCCAGCCATACCGTTTTCATAGAATAACTCATCGTATGTACGGGTGAAAATCCCCCCGTTGGCTTCGATAAAGAAGCCTGCACCATACTTCTGCAGGTTTTCGGAGCTGCCGCCGAAGAACCAGCGGAAATAGGGTGTGAAGAGTACATGGGTGGGGTAAATATCGGTGTCGAGTGCGACACCCAGCGATGCTCCCACGCTGATGTCGGTGTTCAGGAGCCGTTCATAGGTGAGCTCAGGGAAGGAGCCGAAGATGGTGGTACCAAGGTTCAGTTTGAACTCGTTCTGGGGTATGTCGCGGGTGATCTTCCATCCCGCCACGCGGTGCGTTTTCTGTGAGAAGGCTGTCAGGCCGACCATCAGGGCAGCCACCAGCAGCAATTGTTTCTTCATGCGATTCATCGATTTTGAGTGATACTTACTATTAAGACGGAGAAACGATGAAAATGTTGCACATTTCCCCGAAAAAATAAGTTCTTACACTACCGGACTGCCGGGAAGCACCTCTTTGGTGGGGGATACCAGCGCCAGCGTGCCGTCACTGTTCTCCGCCGAGAGGATCATTCCCTCCGAGAGGATACCCCTCAGTTTGCGTGGCTCCAGGTTGGCAATGAAGCATACCTGTCGTCCCACCAACTCCTGTGGGTTGGGGTAGTAGGCGGCGATGCCGGAGAGGATGGTCCGTTTCTCCAGTCCGTCTTCCAGCAGGAAGCGCAGCAGCTTGTCTGCCTTGGGAACCTTCTCGCATTCCAGTACCGTGCCCACGCGGATGTCCAGCTTCTCAAAGGTGTCGAACTGGATATGCTCCTTCACCGGCTTCGCCCTGTAAGCTTCCGCTTCGTTGGCTTTCTTTGTATCCAGCAACTTCTGAACCTGTTGTTCTATCGTTGCGTCTTCAATCTTTTCGAACAACAGTTCCGCTTTGCCCAGCTGATGGCCTTCGGGCAGCAGGTCAAAACGACCAAGCTGCTCCCACGGCAGCTTCTCCGTCTGCAGGAAGGTGCGCAGCTGCTCCGCCGAGAAGGGAAGGAAAGGTTCGCAAACGATGGAGAGGTTGGCGGTGATCTGCAGGGCGATGTGCAGGATGGTGGCGGTGCGCTCCATGTCGCTCTTGGCAGTCTTCCAGGGCTCACTGTCGGCCAGGTACTTGTTGCCGATGCGGGCCAGGTTCATCGCCTCACGCTGTGCGTCACGGAAGTGGTAGGTTTCCAGCAGTTGCTCTACGGAATCTTTCACCTTTTCTGCTGCAGCGATCGTCTCCCGGTCGTAGTCGGTCAGCTCACCTGCCGCCGGTACCTTATTGTCAAAATATTTCTGTGTGAGCACCAGTGCACGGTTCACGAAGTTGCCAAGCACCGCTACCAGCTCGTTGTTGTTGCGTGCCTGGAAATCTTTCCAGGTGAAGTCGTTGTCTTTCGTCTCCGGTGCGTTGGCGGTGAGCACGTAACGCAGCACATCCTGCTTGCCGGGGAACTCCTCCAGATATTCATGCAGCCATACGGCCCAGTTGCGGGAGGTGGATATCTTGTCACCTTCCAGGTTGAGGAACTCATTGGAAGGGACATTGTCGGGCAGGATGAATGATCCCTCCGCCTTCAGCATGGCGGGGAAGACGATGCAGTGGAAGACGATGTTGTCCTTGCCGATGAAATGCACCAGCTTGGTGTCCTCCTGCTTCCACCACTTCTCCCAGCTGTCGGGGAGCAACTCCCGGGTGTTGGAGATGTAGCCGATGGGGGCGTCAAACCAGACGTAGAGCACCTTGCCTTCTGCTCCTTCCACCGGTACAGGCACCCCCCAGTCGAGGTCGCGGCTAACGGCACGGGGCTGCAAGCCCAGGTCGAGCCACGACTTGCATTGACCGTAGACATTGCTGCGCCACTCCTTGTGACCCTCCAGGATCCACTCGCGCAGCCATGCTTCATGCTTGTCGAGTGGCAGGTACCAGTGCTTCGTAGTTCGCATCACGGGGACGCTGCCGCTGAGGGCCGACTTGGGGTTGATCAGCTCGGTGGGACTTAATGAGGTGCCGCACTGCTCGCACTGGTCGCCATACGCGTTCTCGTTACTGCAGTGGGGGCAACTGCCGGTGATGTACCTGTCTGCCAGGTACTGGCCAGCCTCCTCGTCGTAATACTGTTCACTTTCCAGTTCGGTGAACTCCCCCTTGTCATAGAGGGTCCGGAAGAAGTCGGAGGCGGTCTTTTTATGTATCTCTGAAGTTGTACGAGAGTAGATGTCGAAGGTGATGCCGAACTGCTCGAACGACTTGCTGATCATGCCGTGGTAGCGGTCCACGATATCCTGCGGTGTGACCCCCTCTTTCCTTGCCTTAATGGTGATGGGGATGCCATGTTCGTCGGAGCCTCCAATGAAGAGGACCTCTTCACCTTTCAGGCGGAGGTAGCGTGCATAGATGTCGGCAGGAACGTATACGCCTGCCAGGTGGCCGATGTGCACCGGCCCGTTGGCATAGGGCAGTGCCGATGTGATCAGAGTGCGTGAAAATTGTCTGGACATA
>JAAZLV010000095.1 GCA_012799155.1 Bacteroidales bacterium
ACCATTCCGGGAAGCTTGAAAGGGCTTCTGGTAGCCAGCCAGTAAGCAACAACGGTATCAACGAATAGATGATGATTCCCATAAGAGGTACTACCAGTATGTTGGTGATGAAGAACCAGGTTGGGAAAGTACCGAAATAGTATAACAAGAGTGGAAAGAGGCCTAGTTGAGCCGAAAGGGAGAGAGTCATCAGGTTCCAGAGATATCTTGTTCCTCTGTTCGTTGGTTTTGCCAGTGACGTAATACGAGGATGAAACCACAGAATCGAGAAGACGGCGGTAAAGCTCATCTGGAAGCTAATGTCATAGAAGCTGTTTGGTTGAAATATCAGGATTAGGAAAGCGGTTGCTGCCAATGTGTTTAAGGTGAAGGTCTTTTCCCGCCTCAGCTGTCCCAGGCAATAGAGTGAAAGCATGATCACCGCCCTTACAACCGATGCAGATAATCCTGCAAGGAAAGCATAACCCCAAAGCATCAGGATAATTGTCAATTGTCGGATGAGAAAACCTCTACCCCTGGTTCCCAAGGGTGAGAGTATCAGGGAGAGTATCAGGTATATGATGCCTGTATGAAGTCCGCTCACTGCCAGTAGATGAGCTGTGCCGGAGGCTTGGAAAGCCTTTCGGATGTCGTCCGACAGATATGCCTTGTAGCCAAGGGTTATTGCTGCTATAAAGGCATAAGTATCTCCTTCTAACCCAAGTGATCGATAGTAATTGAGTATGTATATCCGGCATTTTTGTGCCAACAGGTAAGGAGTATTACTTCTTCTTCCTGTCACCCTCCATTCACTGTCTGTAATGTAATCCCTGGCAGCAAATCCCTTGTTGCGCATGTATCCCGCATAGTCCCATTCTCCAGGGTTCCCGAAGTTGCGGAACGGTTCCGGTTGTGCAATGAAAATGATCTCATCACCTGGCAATAGTTTCGTTGTACGGTTGCTTTTTTCAAGGTAGAGCATTACTTTCTTTTTCAATGGCGGGGCTGTCAGCACTGGGCATTGCACTGAGCGCTCTTTTTCTTCAGGAATGTCAAGTATGACTGCAAGGTATGTGTTGGGATGTTCGGGGAAGGTGAAACTGTTAAATGCTCTCATTTCACCGCATTGGAGCAAGGTTAGACCGAAAAGAAAGAGGTAGGTGCCGGCACCGAAGAGCCACCTTTGTGAATAGTGATTCTGTTTATATCGTATGAACGATAGGAAAAAGAGCAGAGCACCCGATAGAATCAAAATCACAGCTAGCAGTCCGATGTCTGAAAGAAATGGACTGGAAATGATAGCGCCGATAACTGGGAGTAACAGCCTAAAAAAGGGTGTTTTACCATTCAGTTCGTTCATCTCACGCGCAAGGAGAAACAGATAATAATTTTGCCGTTATGCGAATAGATGAGCTGTAGTCGCCTCTTTTTGAGCTACGTATAGTATCTCAAAGCGCCTTTAGCTGTCGAATAGTCTCTTCAGGATCCTCTGATGAGAAAACGAAACTACCAGCCACCAGTACGTTGGCACCGGCATCAACAAGTCTTCTGCCGGTTTCCAGGTTAACACCTCCGTCAACCTGGATCAATGTGGAAAGGTTTCTTTTCTCAATCATTTCCCTGAGCCGGGCAACTTTTCTAACAGTAGATTCAATGAACTGTTGTCCACCATACCCGGGATTGACAGACATCAGCAGCACCATTTCCAACTCCGGCAGTATCTCTTCCAACAACGTGATAGGAGTATGGGGGTTCAGTGTGACTGCCGGCTTCATTCCTTTACTTCGAATCTCTTGTACCACCCGGTGCAAATGAGTGCATGCCTCATAGTGGACATTCATGAAGGAGGCTCCGGTTGCATTGATCTCATCTGTAAACTTCTCCGGACTGACAATCATCAGATGTACATCCAGCGGTTTTTGTGTGATGCTTTTCAGCTGATTGATCACCGGAAAGCCGAATGAAATATTAGGGACAAAGACACCATCCATGATATCCAAGTGGATCCAGTCTGCCTCGCTTCTGTTGAGCATCTCAATGTCTCTGTTAAGATGAAGAAAATTGGCCGCCAGTAAGGACGGTGCTACAATCGTACTCATGGATATAATTTTTCTGCTCTCAAAGGTAGATAAAAATCTTTATTTGAAAAAATTGAAACATCTCTTCTCTCTACATTGACAATGAGGCACTCAATTCAGTATGAACAGTTCTTCATTTTTATGCAGACTATCCATTGGACGGTAGCATCTTGCATACTGACGAATGATCAGAAGTGATGTCTTGGAGGGGTGCTCCCGCTTTTGGGGAGGTTTTTTCGCGATTTTCTTGTTCTGTGAATCCTTATGGCTCATTTGCAATCAAAATGGTAAAAGTTAAACGAATCGATGATGCAATTATTGCCATGACCTAAAAAAAACCATCATGTTACAGCTAAATCCCACTATTTTACATATCTTTGCTCGCTAAAACCCATAAATATGGCGAAAATGAAGAAATTATTTTATCTTTTTATATCAGCATTGGTTCTGATTTCTTGTCAGAATGCCAATGAATACACTATCAAAGGTACGGTTGCAAATCCTGATTTTGAAGGAACCAACGTATATCTGCAAGAGATGACTGACGATGCAATGGTGACAACCGATACTGCATTGGTAGAGAATGGTCAATTCAGTTTCAGTGGTGCTGCAGATGTCGCCCGCCTGCGCTTCGTCCTCCTGGATCAGTCGGTTAACCCACAACAGGAAACCCGTATACCTGTATTGCTGGAACCGGGTAAGTTGAAGGTTAGTTTTGATAGCGTAGTGACGGTGAAAGGTTCAAAAATCAATGAAGCATATACCGATTTCAGGTTAAAACAGCGTGAACTTGGGGTACAGATTCGTGAAGTAGTGGATCGTTACAATATTGCCCAAGCCAATGGAACAATCACCGGGGAGATGGAAACCGAGATCAACACTGCTTATGATAGCATTAGCAAAGAGATTAGCGATCTGAACTTCAATTTTATCAAAGAAAATATCGGCAACGACTTGGGACAATATTCCTTCATGGCCTCTTCTTCAATGTTTGAACCCGAACAACAGCGGGAGATTCTCGAACTGGCAGATGAGTCTTTCAAATCGAAAGAGAATATTCAGCGTGTGGTGAAGCGACTTGAGAACCTCGATAATGTAGCGGTTGGAAAGAAATTTGTTGATTTCACACTGAACGATCCCAATGGCAATGAGGTATCACTATCACAATATGCAGGTCAGGGCAAGTATGTTCTTGTCGATTTCTGGGCTGCTTGGTGTGGTCCCTGTCGTCAGGAGATGCCCAATGTGGTAGCAAGTTATGAAAAGTATAAATCGAAAGGATTTGAAGTTGTAGGTGTCTCATTCGACAGGAATCGCGAAGAGTGGCTTGAAGGAATAAGTCAGATGGGAATGGAATGGCCACAAATGTCAGACTTGATGTATTGGGATAGTCCGATTGTCGACCTTTATGCCATACAGGGTATTCCCCACACTATTCTGTTGGACAAGGAGGGTATTATCATTGAGAAAGACCTGAGGGGTGAAGCACTGGATGCAAAACTGGCAGAGTTGATGCCTTAACATCCCCCGAACAGATAAACATTGAAATGGAGCAACCGCAGGTGAGCTCCATTTTTTGTTCCAACGAAATAAATTTCTATTTTTGTGGAAAAGATATGCAGATGATGCCAAGTAAGCAGTATTTGGTACTTGTATTATTGGGTGTTTTACTAGCCCTTTACCCTGGTACCCGTTCATTCGCGCAAAACAGACCATTTACCGTGGTCATTGATCCCGGTCATGGAGGTAAGGACCCGGGGGCTGTTGGTGCCTCCTCCCGTGAAAAAGATATTGTTCTCTCAGTTGGTTTAAAACTTGGTGCACTTATCGAAAAGAATCACAAGGATGTGAAAGTGATTTATACGCGTGACAACGATCGTTTTGTAGAACTGAATAAACGCGCTGAGATTGCCAACAAAGCACATGCCGACCTCTTCATATCGCTTCACTGCAATGCCCTTGACCGTAAACGTACCTCACCACAAGGTGTGGAGACTTTCGTGTTGGGTTTGCACCGCAGCAAGGATAACCTCGATGTTGCCAAGGCTGAGAACGCGGTGATCATGTATGAAGAGGATTATTCAGTAAAATATGAGGGTTTCAATCCCAACGAGCCGGAATCATACATCATTTTTGAGTTCATGGCAAACACGTTTCTATCACAGAGCGTTTACTTGGCTACAATCGTGCAGAACCAACTGGTGACAGGTGCCAAAAGAGTGAACCGAAACGTTCGTCAAGCTGGATTTCTGGTGCTTCGTGAGGTAGCGATGCCTAGTATCCTTGTCGAGCTGGGATATATCAGCAACCCTAATGAAGAGAAATATCTTAAGAGCGCAAGTGGGCAGAACTCACTCTCAAGTGCAATTTACAACGGTTTCAATGAGTATAAGCGAGAACATGATAAGAAGAGTTATGTTTTTAATGATAACTCATCCCCCCGCGACGAAGTTGGTTCTGTTTCTGTAGCTCCTGTTTCAACAGGAGACAAAGAATACAAGGTTCAGTTTCTCACCTCATCACGAAAGTATGAGAGCGGAGCCAAAGTCTTCAAGGGATTGAATCCTGTTGAATATTATGTTGAAGGAGGTTTGTATAAATACACTTACGGTACAACATACAATCAGTCAGATATCACCCGAACCTTGAGAGAAGTGCGCCGCAAGTTCAAGGACGCATTTGTTATCGAGCTAGTGGAGGGCAAACGTGTGAAATAATCAATCAGATGAAGAAAACCTCCAGAAATGCGCTTATTGGTTTGGCATTTCTTGCCAGCCTACTCATGATCTATTTCGGAATTAATTTTTTGAAAGGGATCAATGTGATGAAACAGCAAAAACAATATTACGCACTCTTTGATGACGTTACCAGCCTGCTGCTCTCTTCTCCAGTCTATGTGAAAGGATATCAGGTGGGATTGATTAGCAGCATTACAATGGCTGAAACGGAGCCAATGAAATTTGCAGTAGCCCTTAGTCTTGTTGAAGAGTTCCCTATACCAGAGGACAGCTACCTGGAGTACGGCACCGATCTTTTCGGTGCCTCTATGGCAACATTGGTGCTTGGACCTTCAACGGTTCGGCTGCAACCGGGTGATACTATCAATGGCAGGAAAGTGACCGGTTTGATGGATGGTGCTGCAACATTATTGCCTCGGGCCGACTCCATCTTTCTGCGAATAGATTCGCTATTGCTCACGCTTCAGCGGTTAACTGCCCATCCCTCATGGGAAGAATCTATCAACGGGATTGGTCAAACTGTAAGCCATCTGAACAAGACTAGTGAAAGTCTAGACAGGATAATGTCTGCCATTGAAAAAGATCTGCCTGAAATCAGCAGTAATCTGCATGCCGTCACTGACGATTTAAATAAAGTGAGCAGCGATCTGAGCGCTATGGATTTCAACCGTACATATGTCACTATTGATGAAACTGTCAGCAATTTGAAACAACTCTCTGAGAAAATAAACAGTAACGACAATTCATTGGGTCTCCTGATGAACGACACAAAATTGCATGACAGCCTAAATGTTACAATTGATGCAGCAACAAGACTTTTAGAAGATATAAGGTTAAATCCGGGTCGATATCTAAAGGTGAAAGTGAGTTTGTTTTGATTCTGCGGTGTTTTAATTGAGAATATGTGTAGTTATTTAAATAGAATTAATCTAAATAAGATGTTGCGTGATCATCTTTGTTAAACACCTTGACTGACTGATACTACGTAACATTAATGAAATATTTATAAGGTTTGGCGGTTGTGTGGTCGTTTCTATTTATAGACTTGATTATCAAACTGGTCATAATATCTTTATTTAGTTAATACTATGAGAAACAGATCAATAGTTCTATACTGTTGATAAATAACGTTTTTTTTTGAAAGTGTGAAAAACAAACAAAAGTTCATTTTTTTATCTCGTTTATTTTTCCAAAATTTGTAAACTATTAGCTGGAACGACGGGAAAACAAAGATCATTTTAGAAATTCAATGGATAACAATTGTCAGAATTTGTGGAAAAACTGTTTGGATGTGATTCGGGACAATATCCCCGAGCCGGCATTCAATACATGGTTTCTACCAATTGTTCCGCTTAAGTACCAGGATCATGTGCTTACTGTTCAGGTACCTAGTCAGTTTTTTTATGAATACCTTGAAGATAAGTATCTGGATCTAATTCAGCAGACTCTTTATCGTGAGATCGGAGAAGGAACTATCCTTAACTACCGGATACTTGTTGAGACTGAAAGCAATACTGTCGTAGAGATGCGCGGTGAGAGCAAATCGTTTGTCTCAACAGAGAAGAATTTCCGCAAGAAGATCTCCGAGAAGGTGCCGAGTCCATTCGACCGTGTTGAAACCAATGAATTCGACTCCCAGGTCAATGGCAAGTACCGCTTTGAAAATTTCTTTGAAGGCGAAAGCAATCGCTTGGCGCGTACAGCTGCAGAGGCTGTTGCAAACAATCCGGCGAAGACTGCCTTCAATCCTTTATTTGTTCATGGTCATTCCGGTGTGGGCAAAACACATCTCTGTCACGCCATCGGTTCGAAGGTGAAGGCTCTTTATCCGGAGAAGAAGGTGCTCTATCTTTCGGCCCATCTCTTTAAGGTCCAGTTTACCGATGCAAGACGTTTCAACACCATCAACGATTTTATTAACTTCTACCAGAGTATTGATGTTTTGATTATCGATGATATCCATGAGTTGTCCGGACTGGAAAAAACACAAAACACTTTCTTTCACATTTTTAACCATCTGCATCAGAACAACAAGCAGTTAGTGATGACTTCCGATTGTGCTCCCATGGATATGCAGGGAATGGAAGAGCGGCTGCTGACACGTTTTCGCTGGGGGTTATCAACAAAGCTGGAGCGTCCCGACAAGGAGTTGAGGAAAAAGATCCTTGAAAACAAAGTCTTATCAGACGGACTCTCAATTCCGGAGAATGTAATTGAATACATTGCCGAGAATGTCACTGAGAACGTTCGTGACCTGGAAGGAATTGTTGTCTCGTTAATGGCACATTCCATCATTAACAACAGGGAGATTGACATGAGCCTTGCCCGCAGGGTTATGGAACAGAACATTCGATTTGAGCGGAAGAGGATCACAGTTGAGAGAATTCAGGATACCGTTTCACAATTTTTCAACATCAAAAAGGAGATGATTCAATCATCATCTCGCAAGCGTGAGATCGTCCAAGCCCGTCAGGTTACCATGTACTTCATCAAGAAGCATACGGAGTTGTCGCTCTCTCAGATTGGTATTCAAGTAGGAAATCGAAATCATGCCACAGTATTGCATGCCTGTAATACTGTGAAAAACTTTTATGATGTAGACAAGGGTTTTCGTTCCGACATTGAGGAGATTGAAAGAATCCTAAACTCCTGATTTTCTCTTTCAAATCAACCTTCCTCTAATCTTACAGCATTTTCTTCCATTTCATTCTCCGACAAACGGAGATTTTTTTATATTTGCCCATTCTATCGGGTGCATTTTGCTCCCCCATTACCTAAACATCATAAACAATGATCATTTTACGATATTTCATTTCGTTGATTATACTGTCGTTTGTGACGATTCCACTTGTTGCACAAATCCCTCATGAATACTACGCCCTGGCAGAAGGAAAGAGTGGGGCTCCATTGAAAAGTGCCCTTTTTAGTCTTGTTGGTGAACCTATGGTGCTTTCATACAGAGAGATATGGGAGGCTTTTGAATCTACGGATGCAATCAAGAAAGACAAGGTGTGGGACATCTATTCCCATGATCCTGATGATGGAGGAGCATATGGGTATGACTTCAGGCAGCATCGTTGTGGAACCTCCCGACAAGAGGGAGACTGTTACAATCGGGAGCATCTCTTCCCCAGAAGCTGGTTTCGTGGCACTGCTGCACTTGAGTCGGACCTCTTTCACATCTATCCCACCGATGGCTATGTGAACAGCCGTCGCGGAAACCTCCCTTTCGGTGAGGTTGGTATCATTTCCTGGGAGTCAACCAATGGATCGAAGGTGGGGCAGAATACTTTTGGGGGTTATACCCGTACTGTCTTTGAACCCATCGATGAATACAAGGGTGATGTGGCGCGTTGTTATTTCTATGTGGTGACAGCCTATGAGGATGAACTGCACAGATGGAACTCAGATCAGACCTCGAGGGATCGCTATCCCGGTTTCAGTAAATGGTCGCTTGAATTACTGCTGAAATGGCATCGTGAAGATCCTGTTAGCCTGAAGGAAGTGCGTCGTAACGAAGCGGTTTATAGGTTGCAAAAGAATCGCAATCCATATGTTGATTATCCTCAACTTGCTGAACATGTTTGGGGAAATGCCATCGATGAACCTTTTTATTCGGATACCATAGCCGACAGTTTCCGTGAGATTGAGCAGAGCCCTTTTGAACGATGGCTGGAGAGGATAATGGATTTTGTGATGACAAGATAAGCCAATGAGAACTCTGCATATTTCATTACTATTCCTATTGGTGATCACTACAGGATGCAACACTGTATCGGCTGACTCACTGAAAATAGCATTGCTGAGCGATATCCATTTCTTATCTCCAAAGCTATACGACAGCGGTGAAGCATTTACGACATACGAGCAGGTCTCCGGTAGACAATTTGATGATCAGGAGATGGTACTTGAGCAAGTGTGGAGTATTCTGCGCCGGGAAAGACCCGATCTTCTCTTGATCTCCGGTGATCTCACCCATCACGGTGAGCGACAGAGTCACCTTGATCTGGTTACAGATCTGCTTTCTCTCGAGAAGGAGGGTGTCCGTGTGCTTGTGGTGCCCGGAAATCATGACATCAATATCCCCAATGCTGTCGCTTACAGAGGCGATAAAAAGCTTCCGGTTGAGAGCGTTACAAAAGATGAATTTGTTGCACTCTATGAGTCGTTTGGTTATGGCGAAGCGCTTTACAGGGATGAAGCCTCACTCAGTTATGTTGCCTCTCTGGATGATCAGCATTGGCTTCTTTGCTTCGATAGCAATCGTTACGAAGAGCATGTTAACGGATCAATTACAGCTGGCCGTATCAAAGAACAAACACGTGAATGGGCCATCTCTGTGCTTCAAGAGGCGGATGATAAAGGCATCACTGTGCTGGGCATGATGCACCATGGGCTGGTGGAACATATGCCCTACCAGTCGGATTTCTTCCCTGCCTATCTCGTTGCTGAGTGGGCGCACCATGCGGCATGGTTGGCCGAAGCAGGAATGCCTCTTATCTTTACAGGTCATTTTCACTCGAACGATGTCACCCGTTTTGATGCTCCTTCGGGTAAGAGCATATACGATCTGGAGACCGCCAGCCTGGCACAATATCCGTATGCCTGGCGGATGATGACTCTCAAGGAGGGAAGCCTCACAGTGGAGAGCCGTTTTGTTAAACAATTAGACGGTAAAATCAATCTGGAGGAGGAAGCACACAAACGATTGGAGATGGTGACCCGTCGTGTTGCAGAACATCGACTGAGTGAAATGGGTGTTCCAATACCGGAGGAATTGATGCCATTGCTCACCGACCTGATAGTGAAACTCAACATGCTGCATGTGAAAGGCGATGAGAAGGCTGATCCTGAGATGCTGTTTGCCCTTCGTTTGTTCGCCTCTTACATGGGAAATGAGTTTGAAACGTTGGATTTTTCATTCGATTTTCCTCCGGATGATAACAACCTGGTGATCCGTTGGGGTAAAGGGAATGTCGAAGAATAGCTAAACGTATGAAAAAGTGTGCTAAATTGTTGTCATACATGCATGAAGGATTCCTGGAAGCAGGTTGTGATGAAGCTGGCAGGGGGTGTCTTGCAGGACCGGTCTTTGCTGCCGCTGTCATTCTGCCGCCTGACTTCAGGTGCGACATATTGAACGACTCCAAGCAGCTCACAGAACGACAGCGTGAAAAGTTGCGTGTCGTGATTCAACAGGAGGCGCTTTTTTATGCCGTTGCATCCTGTTCTCCGGAGGAGATAGACCGCCTCAATATTTTAAGAGCCTCCATCGAGGCGATGCATCGTTCGTTGAACTTGCTCTCCAACAAGCCACAACATATACTTGTAGATGGTAATCGCTTCTTGCCCTATGAGGGGATTCCCTACAGTTGTGTGATTAAAGGTGATGCGAAATTCATGTCGATTGCTGCGGCATCGGTGCTCGCAAAGACCTGGCGTGACGAACACATGCGTGATCTGGACAAACAATACCCTCAGTACGGTTGGAGCCGCAACAAGGGTTATCCCACAATGGAGCACCGCGAGGCAATTCGAATCCACGGCACTACACCCCATCACCGCAAGAGTTTTGCCCTGTTAAAGAGGCAGCTTGAATTCGACTTTTAAGCCTAAACAGTAAGAATAATGGTTCAGAGTCCTTTCATCGAGAGCTGGATCCGTTTTCTCTCCCTATTCACTGAAAGCACTTTTACTTTGACGTGTTGGTGTAGCGACACAACCTCCGATACATTGGAGACGAACCGATTGGCCAGTTCTGAGATGTGTACAAGTCCGTTTTCCTTGATGCCAATATCCACAAAGCAACCAAACTGGGTGATGTTGGTCACGATACCGGGAAGAGTCATCCCCTCCTGCAGATCGTCTATCAGTCGGATAGATGGGTCAAATTCAAGTGTCTGAACCTTCGACCGGGGGTCTAGTCCCGGCTTTTGAAGCTCTTGCAATATGTCAACAAGTGTTTCTTCACCAACAGTCTCATTCTTGTATTTTTCCTTATCGATGGCTGTGATTCGCTCTTTGTTGCCGATTAACTCCCTTACACTGCATTTAAGGTCTTTCGCCATCTGCTCCACAATGGGGTAACTTTCAGGATGGACTGCTGAATTGTCGAGAGGATTCTCTGCCTCGGTTATCCGTAGAAAGCCAGCACATTGTTCATACGCTCTCTCCCCCAATCGTGGAACCTTCATCAGTTCCCGGCGAGAACGGAAAGGGCCATTTTGGGAACGCCACTCCACGATGTTGTTTGCTAGCGATTCACCCAAACCTGAGACATAAGTAAGCAGATGCCTGCTGGCAGTGTTTAGATTCACTCCCACTAGGTTGACGCAACTTTCCACAGTCAGGTCGAGTGAACGTTTCAGCTTCACCTGATCTACATCATGCTGGTATTGCCCTACGCCAATCGCTTTAGGGTCTATCTTTACCAGTTCCGCAAGTGGGTCACTCAGCCGTCGTCCGATGGAGATGGCACCCCGGACGGTGACATCATATTCCGGAAACTCCTCGCGGGCAACCTTTGAGGCGGAGTAGACCGATGCGCCACTCTCGCTCACTACGAATACATTCACCTCTTTCTCATACCTCAGTCCGGTGATGAATCCCTCTGTCTCCCGGCTGGCTGTGCCGTTCCCGATGGCGATTGCATCTATACGGTAGGTGGAAACAAGCTTCACTACCTTGTTCCCTGCTTTTCCACGCTCATTCTGTGGAGGATGGGGATAGATGGTCTCATTGTGCAACAAATTGCCCTGCTCATCGAGACACACCAACTTGCACCCCGTACGGTAACCTGGGTCGATGCCCAGGATACGCTGCTGTCCCAGAGGAGGTGAGAGGAGTAATTGTCTGAGGTTTTCTGCAAAGACAGTAATGGATGCCTCTTCTGCCTTTTCCCTTGTAAGGTTGGCATATTCGGTCTCGATGGAAGGTTTCAGCAATCGCTTATAGCCATCTTTCATTGCCTCGATTACATGATCTGCCGCTTCACTGTTGTTCTTTACTAGTTTCTTTTCCAATCGTCGGAAGCAGTGTTCGTCATCGGGCGAGATTGAAACACGCAGAAATCCCTCTTTCTCTCCTCGTCGGATGGCCAGTAAACGGTGCGAGGGCAATCGCGCGATTGGTGCGGTGAAGTCGAAATAATCGCTGAACTTCTCACCCTCCTGCTCTTTACCTTTCATGACTTTCGAGGTGATCATCGCCTCGTGTGCGAAGATCTGACGTACAATTTGTCGTGCTCCTGAGTCCTCGTTAATCCACTCTGCAATGATGTCACGTGCCCCTTTCAGTGCTTCTGCGGCATTCCCCACTTCATCACTTATGTAGCGTTCAGCCTCAGGTTCAACAGGGCGCTGTTGCTGTGACATCAGCCAACGTGCCAATCCTTCCAGCCCCTTCTTCCGGGCAATCTCTGCTCTTGTCTGCCGCTTAGGCTTATAAGGCAGATAGAGATCTTCCAGATGAGTGCTGTCGGGGCACCGGCGAATCTCCATCTCCAATTCCGGTGTCAGTTTCTCTTGCTCGCTTATTGATTTCAGGATATACTCCTTCCGCTTATCCAGTTCCATTTGTTTCTCTTTCAATTCACCGATACGAGCTATCTGCACCTCATCGAGGCCGCCGGTGACCTCCTTTCGGTAACGACTAATAAAAGGAATGGTGGCACCTTCCTCCAGTAGTCGGATGGTGTTCTCGACACTTCTGAGGGACAATCCCAGCGATTGGGCAATTGATGAATGGTTCTGGAACATATGTTGATTCTTCGATGTCAGTGATGGTTCAACTGCAAATGTAAAGATTTTTTCCTAACTTTACCTCACCAAACGATATCGGTATGGCCAAACTGAAATCAGTATATTTCTGCAGCCAATGTGGCTACGAATCGCCCAAGTGGATGGGTAAATGTCCCTCTTGCGGTGAATGGTCCACTTTTGTGGAAGAGTTGGTGCGCAAGGATGTGATGTCTAAGCAGGAGGACACACGCTCTTTCCAGAGCGTAAGGAGTGAACCTCAGCAGTTGAGGGAGATTCGTGCAGATGAAGAACCACGCATCGACTTGCGTGACGGCGAGTTGAATAGGGTTTTAGGCGGGGGACTTGTACCCGCATCGGTAGTTTTGTTGGGTGGAGAGCCGGGAATTGGCAAATCCACCCTTATCCTGCAGACAATCCTGAAATTGAATGGATTACGCACACTCTATGTTTCCGGAGAGGAGAGTGCGAGACAGCTTAAACTGCGTGCCGATCGCATCGGTTTGCAAAACGATGATTGCCTGATTGTATGCGAAACAAACCTCGACGAGATATTCAAACATGTGAAGAGCACCTCTCCCCGCTTGTTGGTTGTCGATTCAATTCAAACCATCTACAGTGAAGCACTTGAGTCGGCTCCAGGAAGCATTTCACAGGTGCGGGAGTGTGCCGCAGCCCTGCTAAAGTTCGCTAAACAGTCTGGAACACCTGTGTTGCTGATTGGTCATATCACCAAGGAGGGAAGCATTGCCGGCCCAAAGATTCTGGAACATATTGTCGATACAGTGATTCAATTCGAGGGTGATCAACACTATATGTACCGCATCCTGCGAAGCATCAAGAATCGTTTTGGAAGCACCGCCGAGCTGGGAATATATGAAATGAACCAGTCGGGACTTCGTGAGGTGAGCAACCCTTCCGAGTTGTTGTTGACGCAAAATCATGAGGGATTGAGTGGTGTTACAATTGCAGCCGCAATAGAAGGAATCCGTCCTTTTTTAATTGAGACGCAAGCACTGGTAAGTACTGCTGCCTATGGAACGCCGCAACGATCAGCCACCGGCTTTGATATCAGAAGGATGAACATGCTGCTTGCAGTCCTGGAGAAACGTGCCGGTTTCCGTCTTGCACAGAAGGATGTCTTTCTCAATATTGCTGGAGGATTAAGAGTAAATGATCCCGGCATGGATCTTTCGGTGATCAGCGCAATCCTCTCTTCCAGTCTGGACATGAGTGTGGGAGATACCACGGCACTTTGTGGTGAAGTGGGTCTCTCAGGTGAGATCCGGCCGGTGAATCGTATAGAGCAACGCATTCAGGAGGCGGAGAAGCTGGGATTTTCCCGCATCCTGATACCGGCCAATAACCTGAAAGGATTTAATAAAAAGGTGAAAATTGAGGTGATTCAGGTGAAGAAGGTGAGTGATGCCTTTCGGATTCTTTTTTCCTGATTCTACGTTACGGTTCCAATCTGTACCTAAGAAAAAAGGAGAAAACCATTTTGTGGGTAGTAAAAAAAGCATTACCTTTGCATCCGCTTTATGCGTGAATGGTACCTTGGCCGAGTGGTTAGGCGCCGGTCTGCAAAACCGTTTACGGCGGTTCGAATCCGCCAGGTACCTCATAGAAAGAACTCCATAACCGGAATAGGTTTTGGAGTTCTTTCTTTTAATAATTTCTGTGGATAAGCCCAGTCCGCGAAATAAATCTCATTTTTCCTGTGGGGGCTCTTTCTTAAAGGCATCCGAAACCTTCCCGAAGTTATCCCTCCATGCTTCCGCAACAGTTGTAAAGAAGTTTCCGGCACTTTCCCTTACCACATCCCATTTGCTGTCCGACAACATGTCATACTCTCCCAACTTTTCCGAAAGGCTGTCTCGTAGCTCACGCAGTTTCTCCAGTTGTTCCTTATATTCCTCCTTTGCATCTTCAGCAATTTCACCTGCCCTGGCTTCCAGCCTGGAGATTGTTTCAGCCAGTTCATCAATCACTTGGTGTGTCTTCTGTTTAAATTCCTCTCTTTTCATGTTTTGTTCTCATTGTAGTTAAATTGGATCTATTTTATAACATCCAAACCAATTATTGGTTCAAATGACGAAAATTGCCTTTCGATTCTTTTTTTAAGAAATTATTAATTGGTGAAGTGGGAATAATGGGATCAAAATGAAAGTGAAACGGATGGAAAAGTGTATCTTTGCAACTTAATTATTGTTGAGAAATATGCTGAATATAGTGATTTTTGGTGCTCCCGGATCTGGAAAGGGAACACAAAGTGACAAGATTGCCGAACGGTACGGACTACAACACGTGTCGACCGGTGAGATCTTAAGAGAGGAGATTGCATCATCTACCGATCTGGGTAAACTTGCCGACTCCTATATGTCGAAGGGTGAGCTGGTACCCGACTGTGTGGTGATTGAGATGCTTGAAGAATTAATTGCTCGCAATAAAGGAGCTAAAGGATTTATTTTTGACGGTTTTCCCCGTACTGTACCTCAGGGTGAAGCGTTGAATCAATTGCTTCAGCGACACGATGAAACGGTGACAATAGTTGTTAGTCTGGAAGTGGAAGATGAGGAGCTGGTTGACCGTTTGTTGAAGAGAGGTGCGATTTCTGGAAGGGCAGATGACAATCGCAAGACAATTGAGTCGAGATTGAGGGTCTATTATCGGCAGACCGCTCCCCTGAAGGATTTTTATCGCAGTAAGGATCTATTGAAAGAAATAACAGGTATTGGATCTGTCGAATCGATCTTTGAATCGATTGTGAAAGAGATTGACAAGGTAATAGTATAGTAATGGCTGAAACAAATTTTGTTGACTACGTAAAGATTTTCTGTCGGTCTGGAAAGGGAGGGCGCGGTTCTGCCCACTTCAGGCGAGAAAAGTATATCCCTAAGGGAGGGCCCGACGGGGGCGATGGAGGGGATGGCGGAAGCATAATCCTGCGTGGCAATCGAAACTATTGGACATTGCTCCACCTGCGCTACCAGCGCCATCTCTTTGCCGAGCACGGTGAGAATGGTTCCAAGGCCCAACGCTCCGGCAAAAAAGGAGAAAGCCGCGTGATCGAGGTCCCCTGTGGAACCGTAGCGTATGACGCCCACACTGGTGAGTACCTTTGCGACATCACCGATCACGATCAGGAGGTTGTATTACTCAAGGGGGGACGCGGTGGTCAGGGCAATCAACACTTTAAGACAGCGACCAACCAGGCGCCTCGATACGCACAACCGGGTGAACCCTATGAAGAGCGCTGGGTGATACTGGAGCTGAAGTTGCTGGCTGATGTGGGACTGGTAGGTTTTCCCAATGCCGGCAAGTCGACCCTGCTCTCGGTGGTCTCGGCAGCCAAACCTAAGATAGCCAATTATCCCTTCACCACATTAGAACCCAACCTGGGTATCGTTAGCTATCGCGACGCCAAGTCGTTTGTGATGGCCGATATTCCCGGAATAATTGAGGGAGCCAGTGAGGGGAAAGGCTTAGGACTCCGTTTCCTGCGCCACATCGAACGTAATTCACTGCTCCTTTTCGTTGTGCCGGCCGATGCCGAAGATATCAGAAAAGAGTATGAAATACTGCTGAACGAGTTGAGGCAGTACAACCCAGAGCTGATGGATAAGAGACATGTATTGGCCATTTCCAAGTCCGATATGCTAGACGAGGAGCTGATGCATGAGATTTCTTTAGATCTGCCGGAGATACCCTATGTCTTCATCTCTTCAATCACTGGTTTTGGTATTCCAACCCTGAAGGATCTCCTCTGGCAGGAACTTAACAGCGATATGGTGATGCCAATGGAAGTCACACGCGAGACACTGGTGCATCGCAACCTGGATCTCTCACAACTAGGTTTTGCAGACGATGAAACAGTCCCTGAAGATGAATTATCTGAAGATGATGATCTGTGGGATGGAGACGATGAGTTCTTCGAAATTGATGAATAAATTGATGGATGAGGCAGCATCACCTTTATAACAATCTTTTATTGTTCGACCTGTTCGCGGTGGAAGAAAAGGTGAAACATTTCTTCACCACACGATCGGGAGGTGTGAGCAGTGGTTCTTTCTCCTCCTTCAATATGGGTAATTTTTCAGATGATGATCCACTGAAGATTAGTGAGAATCGTGAGATTCTTGCAAGAATGTTTTACCTTACCCCCGACCATTTTATCACTCCCCACCAAACACACGGTACTGGTGTGTTGACCATTGACCAGGAATTTCTGTCTCTCGACAGAAGTGAAATGATTGAGCGTCTCTATGGGGTGGATGCGACCCTTACCAGAGAGAAGGGTATCTTTCTCTGTGCCACTGTTGCAGATTGCGTCCCCATTCTCCTGTATGACAGGAATAAAGAAGTGATCGCGGCAATACATGCAGGTTGGCGGGGCAGTGCAGGTCGTATTGTGGAGAAAACCATCCATGAAATGGAACATCGTTTTGGATCATCTCCTGCCGATCTTCTCGGTGCCATTGGTCCTGCCATCTCCAAGAATCACTATGAGGTAGGAGAGGAGGTAATGAACTCTTTTACGCTGAATGGATTTGATTTGAATGACCCTCTGCTGTCGACAGCTGATATAGCCTCGTCACGTTGGCGAATTGACCTTAAGGAGATCAACCGTAGGGAGCTTATCCGCTTAGGGGTCAAGGCAAACAATATTGAAATGAGCGAACTGTGCACCTATGAAGGGAGTGATCTCTTCTTCTCAGCCCGCCGTCAGACAGTTCATTCTGGACGGATGTTGTGCGGCATCATGATGGTTCCGTAAGTTGTAAAAAAAATAGAAGGAATCCACCGGGATTCCTTCTATCAAGTTTTATCAGATAGACTGGCAACAATTGATGTCAGTCTTTTTTTTAGATTAGTAACGTGCACTAACCACATCCCAGTCGATGATGTTCCAGATTTCCTTCAGGTGATCAGCACGACGGTTCTGGTAATCGAGGTAATAAGAGTGCTCCCATACATCGAATCCGAGTACTGGTGTCAGGCCGCTGGTAAGTGGATTGCCGGCGTTGCTTTCCTTCAGGATTGAGAGTTTTCCACTTC
>JAAZLV010000096.1 GCA_012799155.1 Bacteroidales bacterium
CCCTTATACCAACATTAATAAATTTGGGAGTGGGTATAAGGAGGGTATAAGGAGGATATAAGGGTGCAATAAGGCTAGAGGCACCGAGAACCTGCGAAAGACCGTGTCTCGTCCTGAAACAGGGATACTCTCAAAGTGAATTTAAAAACATAAAAAAGGCCATCTCATACATTATCATGAGATGGCCTCTTTTTATCAGTACGCCAATCAGTATTCGTCTTCGTTAAAAAAGAAGTCCTCCTTACTGGGATAATCCGGCCAGATGTCTTCAATCGATTCAAACACCTCTCCATCCTCTTCAATCTCCTGCAGATTTTCGATGACTTCCAGCGGTGCACCCGAACGCTGGGCATAATCTATCAATTCATCCTTTGTCGCGGGCCAAGGGGCATCTTCCAACTTGGAAGCCAGTTCTAGTGTCCAATACATTGAAAAATACTTTTATATGTTGTTTGTTTCAAATTTTCCGCAAATGTAAGAAAAGTTTTTATATATCACCCTGTTCCCAGAATATTTCTTCTGCTGTTTTGCTCCCCTCCTTGCGGGCCAGCACGAAAAAGTAGTCGGAGAGACGGTTCAGGAAGATCAACACCTCTTCGGCCACGGGATATGATTCGGCTACGTGATAGACCAATCGTTCCGCTCTGCGCGCCACAGTACGGCAGATATGTGCTCTGGATGCCGGTTCATTGCCGCCGGGCAGTACAAAGCGATTCAGTCGCGGAAGCTGGCTGTCGATGATGTCGATCTGATGCTCAATGCGGGTGATGTCCTTTTCAGCAATGATGCTGGCGGCATGCGGTGCCTTGTTTTCAGTTTCGGTGGCAAGATAGGATCCCAGAGTGAACAGTTTGTGCTGCAGGTATCGCAGGAAAGCATGATCGTCGCTGTCTGTGATCAGGCAGTTGAGCCATCCCACATGGCTGTTCAATTCATCGAGGGTACCGTAAGCTTCCAGTCGCAGATGTGTCTTTGGAACCCTCTTTCCACCCACCAGTGCGGTGGTACCCTTGTCTCCTGTTTTTGTATAGATGATACTTTTTTTCATTCTTTTTTCAGTTGTAAGTTATCCGTTATCGGTTATTGGTTGTAAGTTATCGGCACATATTTTCGAAACAGAAATGTTTCAGCCGACGCACAGCACACTGTAAATCTTGATCTACGTACCGGAAACTATATCAGATAATGCTTCTTGCCGTTAATGTGCCGCAAGAAAGTGATCCCGATTTCTTTCATATCGAATGTGGTCCCGATTCGTTCATCATTAACGATATTGCGCCAATATTGTTTGCTCCGTGTGGCATTCACCCGGTCAATTACCCAAAAGGTCTCTTCATGGCTGAGTTGAATCAGTGAATCGAGTGTGGGAAGAGGCTCCACATCCAAATGGAGAAAAATGGCATCGAACCGCTCTTCCCGTGGCAATGCCGGTAAAATGGTGCGCTGGCTCCCCTTTATTGCGGTAAGCTCATTTGCTTCCGTAACCATCTCACTTCTTGCTTCCACACAGGTGCAATGGATGCGGCTATCGGGGGAGAGCAGATAGAGGGTGTTGACACCGCGGCCCGAATTAATCTCAAGGATCTTCATCGCATTGAAATGGCGTACCAATCGGAAAGAGAGATGATGATAGGGTTTATTGAGGGGAACATGTGGGTGATTGGCGGAGAGATGATCTGCAATTTCATCAAAAGCATAATAATGTGCGCGGGATGAGAGCACCTTTTGAATCAGTTCGAATGCAAAGGGAGAGTGAACACCATATCCCCGCGACTGTCTGAAACGCTGCAACCACTTGAAGCATGCCATGGCAGGCTACATTTTGGTGATCAGCACCACAGCATAGGCAGTGATTCCCTCCTCA
>JAAZLV010000014.1 GCA_012799155.1 Bacteroidales bacterium
AAAAAAAACCTCTCACAAATGTGAGAGGTTTTTTTTCTGTTCCAGCCTTACACCGATACGGTGTTATAGTTGATCATCCAGAGAATGCCGAAGCGGTCACGGAAGCTGCCGAAATAATCACCCCAGAACATGTCTTCCATTGGCATCTCAATCTCACCTCCTTCCGATAGGGCATTGAAGATCCTGTCGGCCTCCGCCCTGCTCTCGGGGAAGATACTGACATAGATACTGCTGCCGGCACTGTAACCAGCATCCATCTCGGAAGTCACATCAGAACCCATCAACAACTCATCTCCGATGGGAAGCGCCACATGCATTACCCGCTCACTGTCCTTCTCTGAGATCTCCATTCCTTCGATATCTTTCATCTTCATGATACCGCCCTTGAACTCACCGCCAAAGACCGATTTGTAAAAATTGAACGCTTCTTCACAGGTACCGTTAAAATTGAGGTAGGGATTTAGTTTAGTCTTCATTTGTAATTTATTTAATAGTTCCAAAGAATAAAAAAGAAACATAATTGATATAATAAAAATATTCGCTGCGGTTATAGGATCACTGCCAGCTATTCGGCAGCCTCCTGCAGTTTCCGGATATCCAGCTTCTTCATGGTCATCATCACTTCCATCACCCTGGGTGAACGGGGTAACAACTCCTTCATTACCGTTGGTGTGATCTGCCAACTCACTCCATACTTGTCGCGCAGCCAGCCACACATGCTCTCCTCTCCACCATCGGAGGTGAGTCGTTTCCAGTAGTGATCAATCTCCTCCTGGGTATGGCACTCCACCACCAGCGACATCCCCTCGGTAAAGCCAAACGCATGTCTGTGGGAGCTATCCATGATCATGAGCAGATAATCCATGATTTTAAACTCGGCATGCTGCACGTTACCTTCAATCTCCCCTTCGTTGCCACTGTAGCGTAGGATACCTCTCTTTTCTGCAGCGGGAAAGAGTGAAGTGTAGAAGTTGATAGCCTCTTCAGCTTTACCGTTGTTGTTACCCGAAAACATCAGGGTGGGAACCAACCGTTGTAGGATATCTTTATCCTCTCCGCTGTAGAGTTGCCAGGATACACCGAAACGGTCTTCAATCCAGCCATATCTCTTGCTGAAGGGATAGCTGTCAAGTGGCATCAGCTCTTTACCACCCTCAATCAACTGCATATAGAGAGACTCCACAACCTCCTCACGTGAGGTGAGATACATCAGTGAGATAGAGGGATTGGGACGGAACATGTCTCCGCCATTCAACAGCATGATGCGTTGTCCCTCCATAGAAAGCACAACCACCCATGGGTTCTGATCCACAATCACGGTCTCCGGAAAAATGGAACAATAAATGTCAGCCATCTCACGCGCATTGTTGTTGCACCAGACAGTGGGATAGATTAAATTTTTCATACTAATTTGCAATTAAACATCATTCACAAACTTATTTAACTAATTAGAATCGTTCTATATTGCAAATATATGGCACTGATTCACAAGAAACACTTATCATATGTCAAGAAAATCATTCTGTTGAAAAAAAAAGCGCAAACCTGCCAAATGACAAGTCGATGCTAATTGGATGCGAGGTAACTCCCTTTCGACAGCTCTTTCCTGATGCGGCTCAATGAGGTATCGGTCACCCCAAGGTAGGAGGCAATTTGCTTTAATGGAGCCTGCCTTATCACTAGCGGTTTCTCCCTGATCAGCTTCAGATAGCGGCTTGTAGCATTCTCGGTTATCATTTCAACGGCTCGGTGCTTCGACTCAAAGAGCTGCTCCGACATCCAGGCCCTTCCCCATTCACTCATCGCCTGCATGGATTGATAGTACTGCTCGAAACGCTCAAGTTCTATCTCCCAGCAGTTGCAATCGGTCAATGCCTGGATGTACCCATCGGAGGGTGTACGTTTAAAGAGTGAGAGTACATCGATCACTACCTCAAAGTCAGAATAGAAGTTGGTGGTGATCTCATTGCCTTCGTAATTGAAGAGGAAAGAACGCATCAGTCCGTTTTCAAGGATGAGGAAACTGTTTGAAATCTCTCCCTTGCTTAAAAAGAGATCACCTTTATTGAACGTTATCTCCTTGTGTGCCTCGCTGATAGTCTGAAACTGCTCTTCCGTGAGCAGCGGGTGACGGTACACCCGTCTAAGTGTTTCTTCTTTGCGCATATGAATGATGAAAATTGTACAACTTTTTAAACCAACCAACTTTAGGGCACCTACAAAGATGCCCGGATAGCTTCTGAAGAATGCCCGTAGCGAAATCGGAAACCACTTTCCAATATTTTTTGTGCCGAAATACTACTGCCTCCCAGCACCAGGATGGCCGCTTCCCCCATTACCAGTCGCAGCATCATAGCCGGTACTGCCGGAACGAAGAAGGGACGATGCATCTCTTTTGCCAGGGTGCGCATGAATTGCGCATTGGTGATTTGTTCAGGGGCCACGGCGTTGTAGATACCTTCCATAGCCGAATCTTCAACAGCACGAATATAAAGGCGACAGAGGTCCTCCAGATGAATCCAACTGAGATACTGTCTGCCGCTCCCCAAGGGTGCTCCCACTCCCAGGCGCGTGGGCAACAGCATCTTTCTGAAAGCATCACTCCCCCCATCCACCACAAAGCCGGTCCGCAATGCCACGGTGCGCACCCCCGGAAGGGTGTTGAACCGGAAGGCGGCCTCTTCCCATTGCCGGCAGGTGTCGCTCAGGAAATCCTGTTCGCCTGGTTGATCCTCCTCGGTAAAAACCTTGTCTGAAATTGCTGAACCATAATAGCCGATGGCAGAGGCAGAGATAAACGACTCGATCTGGTGGCCGCTCCCCTTCAAACTATCGAACAGCAAACCGGCTGTATCAACACGGCTCGCTACAATCTCCTTTTTACGGGCTTCACTCCAGCGCCCCTCACCCAGATTCGCTCCAGCCAGGTGGATAATCACATCAGCCTGCTCCAGCGCCTCACTGTCGATTGTCCGGTTCCGGTAATCCCAGCTATAACGGGGCGGTTCCTCCGTGAGATCACGATCACGGCTGAGCCAGAGCACCCTGTAACCACGCTCTCTGAGCATCTCTGTCAGCCGACGCCCAACCAGTCCCGAGCCCCCTGTCACCAGAATTGTTTTCATTTTGATGCTTCGATTTGAAAATCTATGTTCCGTTCCTGCCAGCAACAACCGACAGGAATAAAACGCAACGCGGTGCGAAAATGTTTTCGCACCGCGTTGTAAAGGATATAGGCAAAACCTCTTTATCTTCTGTTGCCGCTGGCAATCATAATGTAGTAGAGTAGCGTGGCCAGTGAGCTGAGGGCAGCCACCACATAGGTATAACCAGCCCATCGAAGTGCATCCACTGCCTGGTCATGGTTGCTCCTGTCGGTGATACCGGCGCTCCTGAGCCATACCAACGCACGGTTGGTTGCATTCTTTTCCACTGGGAGGGTGACAAAGCTGAAGAGCGTGGTGAGGGCAAACATGCCGATACCTATCCAGATCAGCATAGGGAAGGTCTGGATCATGATGATACCGCCCAGAATCACCCACATCACCCACTTGGAGGTGGAAGAGACAACGGGGACCAGTGCCGACCGCATCTTCAGAGGTGCATACCCCTTGGCATGTTGGAGGGCATGTCCCGTTTCGTGGGCAGCGACTGCGGCAGCCGCCACACTGTAGGAGCCATAAACCGGCTCGCTCAGATTGATGGTCTTGTTGAGCGGATTGTAGTGGTCGGTGAGCCGTCCTCTCACGGAGATCACTTGCACATCGAAGATGCCGTTGTCGTGCAGCATCTTCTCAGCCACCTCACGACCGGTCATCCCGTTCCTAAGGGGTATCTTTGAATACTTCTTGAAGCGGCTCTGGAGGGAAGCCTGAACGGCCCATCCGGCAATCGCTATGGCGATGAACAAAATCCAAATTGGTGACATATTATTTCTATTTTTCTAACTAAACAGTTGTTGTAATCAATTGTTCAACTGCCAAAAGTGTGCCGTTTTACTGGCGGATGATGGTCTGTGCCCTGTCGGGACCTACCGATACGATGGCAATGGGCACTCCCAGCTCCTCTTCGAGGAAGGTGAGGTAGTTGTTGAACTCCTCCGGGAACTCATCTTCAGACTGCATTTTTGTCATGTCGGTTTTCCATCCCGGCAGTTCCACCCACACCGGTTCTATTCCTTCGGTGATGTCGAATGGGAGCTCTTCAGTTTCCTTTCCGTTGATGCGGTATGCCACGCATGTCTTGATGGTTTCAAAGCTGTCCAGCACGTCACTCTTCATCATCACCAGCTTGGTCACACCGTTGAGCATCACGGTGTAGCGGAGCGCAACCAGGTCAATCCAGCCACAGCGGCGGGGACGACCGGTCACTGAGCCATATTCACGGCCATTGTCGCGAAGTAACTGTCCATACTCGTCAAACAGCTCCGTGGGAAAGGGACCGCTTCCTACTCGCGTACAATAGGCCTTGAAGATGCCATACACATCACCAATGGTGCGGGGGGCAATTCCTAGTCCCGTACAGGCACCTGCACAGACAGTACTGGAGGAGGTGACAAAGGGATATGATCCGAAATCGATGTCGAGCATGGAGCCCTGTGCACCCTCGGCAAGCACCCTCGAACCGTTCTGCAGTTCGCGATTGATAAAGTGTTCACTTTCGATGACCTGAAAACTCTTCAACTTCTCCACCCCTTCGAACCAGGGTTTTTCGAGTGCCTCCAGATCATATTCAAAATCATACTGATCAAGCATTTCCTTGTGACGTGCCACAGCCTGGCTGTATTTCTCCTCGAAGTTGTGGAAGAGATCACCCACCCGGAGTCCGTGACGACTGATCTTGTCGGTGTAGGCAGGTCCGATGCCACGTCCGGTGGTTCCAATCTTGGCATTGCCCATAGCCTTCTCCGATGCGGCATCGAGCAGCCGGTGAGTGGGCAATATCAGATGTGCCTTCTTGGAAATGTATAGCCTGTCTGTCAGGGTGTGTCCTGTCTCTTCGAGGGCCTCGATCTCCTGACGGAAGAGCGCCGGGTCTATTACCACACCGTTGCCAATGATATTGACTTTTCCCTCCTGAAAAATGCCGGAGGGTATTGATTTCAAGATATATTTCTCACCTTCAAACTCGAGCGTATGACCGGCATTGGGTCCACCCTGAAAACGTGCCACGATTTCATAATTTGGTGTGAGCACATCCACTACTTTTCCTTTTCCTTCATCGCCCCACTGGAGGCCCAAGATTACATCAACTTTCATTTTTTGCGTGTTGTTAATCGGATGAATGGGATTTGGTTCACCCATCCCTGTTTGATAAGCACCTATCGCTTACTTGTTTTTTTTCTTCTCCTTGCTATCGCGTTCAAGTTTTCGCAGTTCCATCTTCTTGGCATGGCTGCATTTGCTGCAGGTACCATAAATATACATACTGTAATAACTGACGCTGAATTTCTTGATTTTTTTCAGTTGCGCCTGTGTCAGCAGGTCGCTGTTTCTCGTCTCCCACACCTGTCCACAGCTGGTGCAGATCAGATGGTCATGATTTTCGTTGCCGTAGGCCCGCTCATACTTAGACATGTTGCCGCCAAACTGATGCTTCACCACCAGTCCACAGTCCAGTAACAATTCTATCGTATTGTATAGGGTGGCGCGACTAACCCTGAAGTTCACGTCAATCATCGACTTGTAGAGGGAATCCATGTCGAAATGTCCCTTTGTCGTGTAGATATGGTCCAGGATAGCAAACCGTTCGGGTGTCTTTCGGTGTTTATGCAGAGTGAGGTACTCCATAAACTCATCCTTCACCTGTTTTCTTAATTTCTGACTGGCCTCCATTGCTACAAAATTATTCCAATTTATTGATTTATCCTAATGTTCTCTTTTGATTTTTCCCCTCAAAGTGAGAAACAGATTTCAGTTTATCATCCTGAAACCTATTTGATTGTTTGCGAGTGATAGAAGTATGCAGGAGTGGATGGTTCACTCTCATTGTGGAAAGAATCTGAAACAGTTACAAAATAGTAAAATGCCTGATCGTCATCCTCAACCTCCAGGTGAAGGTAGGGCTCCTTCACTCCCACAGCCAACAGATTCTCCGCCCTATTCACGTTGAAATCGTCACTCCTGGTACGATAAATGTTATATGTTACCCTATGCTGCTCGCCCGCATGATTCCAACTCAGCTCAAACAGCCCGTCTTCTCTTTTCTCCGCCCTCAGATCGACTGGTGAGGCAGGAATGGTATCCGAGAGCCAGGTCATTGGCGGCAGCTTGGCCGGATAACGATAATATGTTTCTATTGACGAGAGGATTCCCCTGGTATTTGCAAGCAGGTTTCCTGTACGAAAATATGACTGACCGTGAACCTTGTTGTGCCGGGTATAATCCACCTGGTTGAGGATATCCTGTCGTGACCATCCCAGCTCTTCCATTTGATAGGCACCGAGACCGGGCACCACAATGCGCTGGTTGCCGTTCACCATCCAGTCGTCCACAAACGGGTAAAAGAGATGATCCTTGTAATACATCATTGGATAGAGTGCATCGTGCTTCCCGGCCTGCATCCAACGTCCTGCATCCTGATAGACCGTCTCCATGGCAGTCCATCCATGCCCGTTGCTCCCAATGGCGCGGTATCGTCCCAGGGGGGCACTGCTCACCTGAACCCATGGTTTCTCCTGCTTGATCCA
>JAAZLV010000015.1 GCA_012799155.1 Bacteroidales bacterium
ACATCCAGTGTATCATCTATACTGGTGCGCGATTTCAGCCTTACTGCAAAATAACTGACCATGGAGGCTGAGAAACCGATGAAGATGCTCTGGCCCGCATTGACAAACCCGGCAGCGGGGGTGATCGCCACCAACCCTACCACTGCGGCAATCGCAGCTCCCACCACGGAACGCTTCTTACCCCGAGCACCGTCCATCAACAACCAGGCAACCATGGCAGTTGCAGATGCAAGATTGGTGTTGAGGAATGCGGACACCGCCAACCCGTCGGCGGCAAGTGCCGAACCGGCATTGAAGCCAAACCACCCAAACCACAACAATCCTGCACCAAGAAGGATATAGGGAATATTGGTCGGATTGCCTTCCCCTTCGTTCTTCCGTTTGCCCAGGAACATCGCACCAGCCAATGCAGCAAATCCGGCAGAGATGTGCACTACCGTGCCACCGGCAAAGTCAAGCACCCCCCATTTCCGTAGGAAACCTTCGGGATGCCAGGTCCAATGCGCCAGTGGGGCATAGATAAACAGTGAAAAAAGAATTACGAACAGCAACAGCGATGAAAAACGTATTCTTTCAGCGATGCCACCGGTAATGAGTGCCGGCGTGATGATCGCAAACTTCAACTGAAAAACTGCATAGAGTGCAAATGGAATGGTTGCAGCAAAGGCAGGATTGGGATCGAAGCCCACATTCTTAAACATCAGGAATGTGAGCGGATTCCCGATCAATCCATTGAAACTGTCCCCAAATGCCAGACTGAAACCTACCACAAACCAGACAATCGAGATAATTCCCAACAAAATGAAACTCTGTATCATTGTGGATACCAAGTTCTTGTATCGAACCATACCCCCATAGAAAAAAGCAAGTCCGGGAGTCATCAGGAAGACCAGGGCAGATGCGACCAACATCCAAGCCGTATCTGCGGCATTGATCTCCGATACCGCTCCGCCAGGAGTTGTATAATCTACTGGATTCAATGCCAAGACAGCCACCAAAGCGACCAACACAAACGGTACAATATACCTTCTTTTAGAATTCTTCTCATTCATCGGCTAAGATTGTTTCATTGTAATATTTTCAGATAACCGATGCAAAAATATGATATTTATTTTTATTTCGCAACTTTTGTGCCTTTTTATTCGTTTTATTCCTTTTCTAATTACTTTTTTATTCTTTATTAGACCATTTAGTGTCTTTATGTTTATGCAATATCCCGTTCTGAGACTCACTCCAACTCTGCTCTGAGATACAGCCCAGGATGGTGCGGGGCATAAAAAAGTCCCGCCGAAAAGCGGGACACTATGATGTTGTAAACAGAGAAGCTGTTATTTCAGGATCTGCAACTCCACTTTGCGGAAATCGATGGGATGACTCTCGCTCTGCAGGGAGATGGTTCCCTTATGCAACATCTTGTCGCCCCCGTTGAGATCGATTAGACGGGCATAGGTGGCATCCCGCTCATCCAGCTGCGGCTGGTTGTATTGCAACACGGTATCACCGTTCACCACATGGTAAAGCACCTCATTGCCCCTCACCTCCAGTTCAGCCGTTACCCACTCTTCTCCAAAAAAGAAGCCGGAACTAGAACTGTTGCAGTGCTCCAGGATCAGTTGATCCTCCATCACGATGTTGGTACCGGGCGTACAGACATTCATGTTGGTTCGTTCCACCAATGAGTCACTGCCCAGCAACTGTACTTCTATCGAAGTGGGGAAATCCTGATCGAGCGTCATCGTCTCCGGTCGCTGACCATGCACCATGATGCCGGAATTGCGGTAAGCCCATCCTTCACCACCGGGACACTGTTCTCCCACGAAACGATATTCCACGCGCAACTTGTAGTTTGAAAGCTCATCCTGGTAGAATAGGTGACCGAACCGGTTGTTGAAAGCATCATACTGATCGTAGCGTACCTTGAGCAATCCATCCTCCACCCGGAAGGTGTTGCCATAGTTGTCACCCACCTCATATCCGGTAATCTTGGGTGTCCAGCCTGTCAGATCCTCACCATTAAAGAGTGAGATCCACTCATTCTGCTCGTTTTTCTGTTGACATGAACCCAGCAACAGTAAAATCATAAATGAGGCTGTCAAAAAAAGAATCTTCTTCATCGTTTCAATATTTAAAGGTATTAATTGTCATAGGCGTTCGGGCAAAGATACAAAACAATCGCAATAAAAAAATCCCGCCTCTGGGTGAAGCGGGGTTCAATCATTCGTTTTTTGATGATTTTTGAAATGTTAAAAAAAGGTCTACACCGTCATTTTTTTCGGATCTCGCTCGGATCTCGCTCGTAACAGGTTCTAATCTCGTTCTAATCTCGTTCTAATATGGTTCTAATATGGTTCTAATAGATTCGAACGAGATTAGAGTGAGATACGACCAAATTAAAAAGAAAATCAATCCCATATAAAGCCTTGTGTTTGGAGAAAAAGTACAAAAAGAGACTTCCCTTCCATCAATCGGTCACTTCTCCCTTGTTTAGGGCCAGGCAGCTCACCAAGGCGGTTACGCAGTTGTCTCAGCGGAATAAGCCACCCACGTAATAGGGATGCCCACAGGAGGCCATAGAGAGGTCAGTGCCTTTCTGGTAGACGGTTATTTCTGATCCGTTAGAATGGGAATCAATTCATCGCTGTCCGGGAAATCACATTCGTTGCATTGATGGTGTTTTTCGATTCCGCCAACCAGCTTATAGCAGCGCCGGCAGCGGTACCACTCCTTGTCGAACTGAACGGTGCCCCCCTCAATCGCAATCATCATTCCCTCCACCAGCGCCTGGGCAATGGTACGACGTGCCTTCTCATAGATGCGGGTCAGTGTGGGTCTGGAGACATTCATTACCACGGCAGCCTGCTCTTGGGTCATACCTTTGTAGTCAAGCAGTCGGATGGCTTCATACTCTTCAAAAAGCAGCGTGACCGACCGGAGCATCTTTCGGGGAATGCCGAAGGGTTTAAAACCTTGCATCAACGGCGGATGTTCCATTTTCCTATTCTGTTTGGGACGGGGCATAAGTCGTTAAAAATATGGATGATTAGACGATGATTTATTTTCAAAGATAATATTATGAACGTATGATCAATTAACAATGAAAATTATCAACAAATAAATTCATTCAAGTTGTATTTTGATGGTGTATGAGGGTCGGGGCGATTCAATGAAACAGCCGATGAGAAACTCACCGGCTGTTGTCTGCTTGAAGTAGCACGGCAGGGAATCGAACCCAGATCTAAAGTTTAGGAAACTTCTATTCTATCCGTTGAACTACCGCGCCATACGGAACTGCAAAAATAGCTCTTTTTTGATTCCTGACAAAAGAATTGCCATACTCCCTCCCACTTTCAACAAACAATTTCGCGAAAGAGCTGTTTAACATCTGTAAGAATCACAACAAAACAATGCAATAGAATGAATAAAATAGCCATACTTTACGGCAGCTCGGGTGGCAACGCCGAATCGGTTGCCAGGCAGGTACAGGATCTCTTTGAGGGAGAGGCCGATCTCTACAACGTACGGGAGGTGACACTCGATGAGATCAGGGATTATCCCTACTATATCATCGGCACCTCCACGACCGGCATCGGTGATCTGCAGGATGACTGGGAGGGTTTTCTCCCTTCGTTTATCAGGCTGGACCTCTCCGACAAGAAGGTCGCCATCTTCGCACTGGGCGACAGTGCCTCCTACTCTTCCAGCTTCGCTGAGTCGATGAAGGTGGTCTATGACGAGATTGTAGACAGCACCACTATCGTAGGGCAGATGCCCGATGAGGGCTACACATACGACGACTCGATGGCGGTAATCGACGGGATGTTCGTGGGGTTGCCCATTGACGAGGATAACGAGTATGACATGACAGGAGAACGGTTGGCCGCCTGGGTAGAAAAACTGAAAAACGAGTTTGTATAGCTCTTGCTCCTCATTCAGATCGAAATGAAAAAAAGCATACTCTCTTTACCGAGAGTATGCTTTTTTTATATGATTCATATAGATGGAGTCTCCTTAAAGCTCCTTGATCTTGATGTTCTGAAACCAGACCTCATCGCCATGGTCTTGTAACAGGAGCAATCCCTCTTCCGCATTTCCGAAGTTGGGCCAATCCTTGTACTTGCTTGTCTGTACCAGCTGGTTCCACTCCTCATTGTTGCGTTCATACTCCACGATCTTCACCCCATTGAGCCAGTGCTCCACATGGTTTCCCTCTACCACCACCATGGCAGTGTTGAAGAAACCGTTGCGGAAAGGCTTGTCGGCCGATGCAGGAATCAGGTCGTAGAG
>JAAZLV010000097.1 GCA_012799155.1 Bacteroidales bacterium
AGGCTACGATCCCCATCCCCATATCAGAGGAGAGGTTGCCGTATGAAGATGCATCCACGCAAACCCATCGCACTGATCGCTGCGCTGGACGAAGAGAACGCCATCGGACGCAACGGTGATCTGCTCTGCTACCTGCCCAACGACCTGAAGCATTTCAAACAAATCACCCAGGGCCACAGGGTGATCATGGGGCGCAGGACCTACGAGTCGCTGCCCAAGGGGGCACTTCCCAACCGCACCAACATCGTCATCACATCCGATCATGCAGAGAATTACCCCGGTTGCATCGTGGTCCGCTCGCTGGAGGAGGCGTTCAATCATTGCCTTGAAGATGAAACGGCATTTGTGATCGGCGGGGGGATGCTCTATCGTGCCACCCTTCCCCTGGCAGAGAGACTTTACATCACCCGCATCCACCATACCTTTCCCGATGCAGATACCTTTTTCCCGGAGATCACCGCAACTGCGTGGGAAACAACCACAAAGGAACATCATGCGGCAGATGAGAAACATCCTTTTCCCTATACCTTCATAACCTATGCGAAGCGAGGATGATCATCAATGCCACAAACAACGCCCTCAGGCGGGAAACGACCCTTATTGACCCCCTACTGAGAGACACATGGGTAGGTATTGGGCGCCTGCCTCTCCAAAAAAATTTGGAGAGGCTTTGGAGAGGCTTTGGAGAGGCTTTGGAGGGGCATTGGAGAGGCATAAGCCCTGTACCTGCGAATGAATCTTCCTTCTTTACCCTACAACCAACACAAAATGAAAAAAATAGACGCATTCATCCTCTTCACAGAACCTGCACAGGCAATGCAAACCGTGGCAGAGCTCAGACAATCTGAATCAGTGGACAGTATCTTCCTGCTGACGCCTGAAGGCATCACGGAACAGATCGAAGGATGCCTTACCATCCCCATCGACAGGCTGCAGAGCAGTGCCACCGTGCTAAAAATCGCACAGCTTGCCGCTGCACCCTACACGCTGATCTACCAGAAGCCGACGCGGTTACAGCCGGGCTACTTCGCACCGGAGCGGATGACACGCATCGCGGAGGATAGCAGCGCCGGGATGGTCTATTCCGATTATTGGGCCATCCGCAACGGGGTGAAGAGCAACCATCCGGTGATCGACTACCAGGAGGGGAGCCTGCGCGACGATTTCAACTTCGGCTCGCTGCTGCTTTACCGCACAGCGGCACTCAAAGAGGCTGCCGGAAGAATGGCCGCGAGCAGCTACCGCTATGCAGGTCTCTACGACCTCCGGTTGAAGGTGTCGCAGCAGCATCCACTGGTGCACATCAATGAGTACCTCTACAGCGAGATCGAAGAGGACAACAGGGCCTCGGGCCAGAAGATCTTCGATTACGTGGATCCCAAAAACCGGGAGCTGCAGCTCGAGATGGAGCAGGCCTGCACGGAGCATCTGAAAGATGTGGGTGGCTGGCTGGAGCCCATCTTCGAACCCATCGCATTCGACGGGGGGGAGTTTCCCTGTGAGGCATCGGTGATCATCCCGGTGCGCAACCGCATCAGGACCATAAGGGATGCCATCTCGTCGGTGTTGAGCCAGCAGACCTCCTTCCCCTTCAACCTGATCGTGGTGGATAACCACTCCGACGACGGCTCCACCGATGCGATC
>JAAZLV010000098.1 GCA_012799155.1 Bacteroidales bacterium
CAGCGGTCTGAAACCAGCGGATAAAGAGCTCGTGAAAGTCGGGATTGGTATACTGGTCTGCAGGCCGGAAGAAGCCACCGGCATCGTACGTCCACCAGGGTAGGCCCGTGCTCATCTGACCCAGCCCCGCGGCGATCTGACGACGCATTGTCTCCCAGTCGTGACCCACATCACCCGACCAGGTAGCGGTGCCATAGCGCTGCATGCCGGCAAAGGCACTGCGTGTAAGGATAAAGGCCCGCCGTCCGGGATCATCCTTTCGCAATCCTTCATAAACCGTCCTGTTCACATAGAGTGGGTATACATTGCGCAGTAGTTCACCCGGCAGGGTGCCATTAAGTATTTTTCGGTGTTGCAGATCATCATTCTCCGGCTCTGTGGCATCCAGCCACCAGGCATCAATGCCGTATGGGAGCATCTTCGCCGAAAACTGCTCCCAGTAGGCAGCAGCCGCTTTGGGGTTGAAGAAATCAATCCAGTCACTACCGTCGATATAATATCCCTTATCGTACATCTCTTTGCCTACCTCCGACTGCTTATCAATTTTCGACCAGACAGAGATCATCATTCGCATGTTCATTGCATGAAGCTGACGTACCATTTCTGCAGGGTCAGGATAACGATCCTCATCAAAACGCATTGCATTCCAGCCATACTTACCCCAGTATTGCCAGTCCTGCACGATCACGTCGACAGGGAGCCCCCTTTCTCGGAAGGTACGGGCGTTCTCGAGCAGCTCCTCTTGTGTGTGGTAACGCTCCCGGCAATGGATGTAACCAAATGCCCAGTGCGGCAGCATTGGTGCCGCTCCGGTCAAATCACGGTAGCTGGCAATCACCTCATCACCACTCCCGGAAAAGATGGTATAATCGAGTGCCTCTGCCACCGGTGAGGAGAGGATGGTCTCATTGGTGACGGCTCTCCAGAAAAGCTGCGGCCGGTCCTGTGCTTCTCCCTCCACGATGACCTGATGGGTGCCTGCGGACAGCTCTGCGATGAGTGAGGTGGTGGGTGGCAGCCAGATGTTGTTCACATTTACCAGTGTGTCGCCGTCAATCACCAGGTGATGCTTGCGAGCCATTGACTGGCCCACATCGAGCATCAAGGCATAGCTGCCGGCTGCGGGAAGCGTCAGTGTACCGGAGAATCGGTTCATCTGCCTTGTCTCCTTTCTGTTACCGCTGGTACCGGTGGCGTCAACTGTAATGCGTTCACCCTGTTCATCATTACGTTGTAGTGGCAGTACCTCCTCTGCTGGGTTGAGGTCGGTGAGCCCGTAGTTGTTCCAGAGTAGACCATACCCTTTGCTGGAGAGGATGAAGGGTATGGCTATCTGACTGTTCACCTGTGTGAGCCGGCGAGACAATCCTCTGATGTTCAGTTGTCCGTCCTGGAACTGACCAGTACCGAATAGATATTCATTGGGAGGGGAGTGAAACCGTTGTGTTACCTTGTAGACCAATAGATTGTCCAGCGTGTCTGCCCTCATGATGCGTCCCCCTGCTTTTTCTCTCAGCAGTAATGTTCCGTGCTGATCGGTAAAACAGAGTGTTCCTTTCTCCCGGTTGAAAATGGCAACAATCTTCTCCAGCTCCATCCTTATCAACACATCATCTTCAGTGACCCTGTAGTGGGGTGTTGTCACCTGTTTGCTGTAAATTAACTCCTCCGGGTAGAGTTGCGTTTCCGATTTCTTGAAAGTGACACGGATGGTACGCTCATTTTGTGGAATGAGACGTAGTATGCCCCCGTCGGTCTCGATCATCACTCCTTTCCCGGTATCCTGCATTTGAGACTGGGGTATGGCGGTGAACGACAGGAGCATCAACCAGCAGGCAATCAGTAAAACAGTTTTACAGTGTGACATTTCAATTCTTAGGTATTACACAAATTATCATGAATTCACTTGTTCAGGATGGAGAGCATTTGATCGGCATATCGCTCGCCCAACATCTTGTATCCTTCGGTAGAGAAGTGAAGATTGTCTGGCCCATCTTTACAACCGGCAGAAGAGATGACATGGCTGTTGGGTATTACCTCAGGCAGTGTCTGGATTATCTCATTCATCGATGCGCAGACACCTCCCTGGTCGGCATGCACCACCTCTCCGGCCAGCAATGGAACGGAGTTGGGAGCCAGCCCCACATCTTTCAACAGACTGTCATATACTTTTTTTACCTTCAGTGGCCAGTCCTTCTCACCGGTGTTTGATTCACCCTGATGTAGAAGGATTCCTTTAATTACACCTCCGTTTTGGCGGGCTACTAGTGCCATATCCACCAAACGCTGATATGGATTTCCATCATACTCCGCAACCATGTTTTTCAGCCAGTTGGGTGAGGTGGCAACATAATCCTGAAAGTTCTCCTTGTCGAAAAGCTCAATCTTACAGCCACCCACAGCTACATTGATTACTCCCACCTTGATGTGGGAGGGCAATTCAGCCGTCATTTTCCTGCCGAAGAAATCAACCGGTCCCAAACCGGTATGGCAACGTACCAAGGGAGGTATGGCTTTGTACCACTCTCCTTTTACTCGTCCCAGATCAGGACAGTCAACTGACTGCAACACCATGAAGCGATCATCGATACCAGTGGTATCTTCCGGTTTGAATCGAACATGGCCCTCCATGTTCGATTGGCCAAGACAGAGATAGACATGCATCTCTTCCTTTTGTGTCTCGAATTGAATCTGATAAGTCTTCACAACTCCGTTGAAGTCAAATTCCACCTTTGCAATCCCAGAAGGAGAATCTGCCTGAATCACGTTCACCTTCACCTTCTTGTTGTCAGCTGAGGCCGTGACAGTAGGCGTTGTTGATCCTGCGGGAAGCTCACATGTGGCTTCATAGAGGTTATATCCTACAATTCCGTTGGCGTTTGTCGATCTTACCGGATGTTTCGGCAATTCAAGTTCCTTACCGTTGACGGCAATGGTCACGGTTGGAACTACTGGAGGAGCAATTTTCTTCTTTTTTGAACTGAAGCCGAGTCCGATCAAATCGAAAAGTTCAGTTGATTTATCACCCTCTGCTACAAGGAAGATTGCATGTTTCCGGTCGAGGTGATCCACATACTTGGATACATCGATGGTAAACTGTGTCGTTTCCTGTGATGAATTTGCAGGAACAAGGATCTCACCAATCTTCGTTCCTTTCCAGGCTTCATTTTTCCAGGGACCGTCGAGCCATACATTCACTTTGAAAGATTTCGATGTCTTGGGTGTCAAGAAAAGGTTGAATGCCGTTTTGTTTCTTTTTTTGGTTCCCTTGAATGCTTTCAACCCTTTGGTGTCTTTTTTAAGACCGCCAAAACCGAAGTATTTATATCCTATTACATGACCATCCTTCACATTGCCGATTGGCATGTGATTGTTCCAGATATCCCACGCATCCTGCTGGATGCTGATATCGGAAAGGTAGGAAGCATAGCCGGCAGAGTAGTATTGATAGGGATCAAGTCCATAGATATGAAATCCTTCTGAGGTAACTTCTGCTCCCTTATATTCTTTTCCATTGCTGTCTTTGGCACTCCATTTTTGATCGTTGGCGTAGGGATCGTAGGCACTGATTGTCACCATTCCACCTTCTGAAACCGGTTTCTCATCCCATTCTACTTTAATGGGAGCTACCATCGGTTGGCGTGCAAAACCGAAGCCGCGCGGTGGCCTGTGGTAAAAGACATACCACTGGTCGTTGATCAGTTCGATACTGCCGTGGGTATTGTGTCCGGCATAAGATGTCTCAATTGCCGATCCATCGCGATTCAGTACCGGAGCTCTTGAGTCGACCAGTACTCCTCCGCTTCTCCAGGGACCCAACGGTGAGTCGCCAACGGCATAACGCAACGTGGAGTTGGAGCTGCCTACACCATACTCGGGACCTGAATAACCACTGAATACAGTAACATATTTGTTCCCCACCTTACGGATAGAGGATGCTTCAAAGAAGTTGAATGTCTTGAGGTCCTGATCCGGATAGATCTGTGGGTATTGAGTGCCCTCCGGATCGCGGATCATACCATATCGGGCACTGGCGGGAATGAAGTAGCTGATTACCTCGGTGCCAGGTCTGAGGGAGTACATGGTGTTCTGATCCAACTGTGCAGCCAGCGATCGCTGGAATCCCCAGTATCCGTATGCCCTGAAACCTATCTCATAATCGGGATCGGCAGGATCGGTTACATATTCAATATAGACGGCCGGATCAAAACCCAGGATGCTTCCAGGAATGGTACTTCTGCCATCTTCGGTCAGGTTGATGGGGGTGAAGGGCCCATCAGGCCGGTTGCCCTTGGCTACCATCGCTTCTCTGCGCGGACCACGGCTGTGAGGATAGAGGTAATACTCTTTCGTACCATCCTTCTTTCTGACCTCTACCAGATCGGGGGCATACATCACATCCCACTGATCATCCACCTGATAGGTGAAGATTGCACCCTCGTCACGCCACTGTGAGAGATCCTCCACAGGTGCTGACCACATTCTGATATCCGGTCCACAGTAACTGGTAAGTCGTAAGTCGTGTGAGCCGATGATGTAGGCACGGTATTTACCCGGATTGTCAGGGTCTTCAAACACACGTGGTTCCCCATCGGGAAGATGCTCCCAGAGCGGCAGATAGGGATTGCCGGCTCCCTGGTGTACGAATTTTTCTTTGGGACTGTAGGGTGGAGTAGGATTCTGTTGTCCACTCACCATAAGTGTAGCTAAGAGAAAAAATGCCATGCAGAGCATCGTCAATTTCTCCTTTTTTGCAGTGAATCGTAAATTTTTCATCAATGTTTTAGTTATTTAGTGTTACAATATTATCTATTCTGATTTTCTATCTCATTTTTTCAAATTAGCTGCACTCCTGCGACTGCTTTCCGGGGGACCCAGGTAGCTGGGTTTTAACCCTCCTGTATCGATTACGATCTTTTGCAATACGATTCCCGGATCCAGTACACGATAGCGAAGGGTATGAATGCCCGGCTCAGTGATGGTATGACGGGTGCCCGACCGAATGATATGCTCCGCCTGCCATCTTCCCAGTTCACCACGATAATGACCGTTGAAGTTGACTTGTTGTGGCGCATCCCCGTTGAAGGATA
>JAAZLV010000099.1 GCA_012799155.1 Bacteroidales bacterium
CACAACCGTATAGAGAACAGGTGTTTCGTTGCTCCATTGTTGAGGAGAAGAGACCTTGTGACTGTATTGCACGACTCCGCTGCTGTTGCTTTGCACAGTAGCGGGTTTCGTCTGGGAGAGGATTTGTTTGCCCTGGTTGTCGATGAGAACCATCTCCAGTTGCATCGCTGTATTTGCAGATTGATAGTTCTTCAGCTCGGCTTCAATCTCCAGTGTGCCATTCCTGTAAGCGTTATCGAGTCCCGCAGTGATCGAGAAATCTCGAATACGCACCTGATCAGTGCTATAGAGGTAAATGCCGCGGTCGAACCCAGACAGGCGCCAGAAATCCTGATCTTCAAGGTAGGATCCGTCGCTCCAGCGATACGCCTCTACTGCGACTGTGTTGTTGCCCTTTTTCAGATAAGGGGTGATGTCAAATTCGGCCGGCATCTTTGTCACCTGACTGTATCCCACCTTTTCGCCGTTGATCCAGACATACATGGCTGTGGCACTGCTTTCGAAGTGCAGGAATACTCGTCTGCCATCCCACGCATCGGGGAGGGTGAATGTGCGTTTGTAGCTTCCTACCGGATTGTCCTCATGTGGGATGTGCGGAGGGTTGGCAGGAAAGACATATCGAGCGTTGGTGTAAATGGGTGTACCGTATCCCTGTAACTCCCAGTTGCCGGGAACCTCAATCTCACCCCAGTGACGGGTGTCGTAATCGTCCTTGTAGAAGTCTACCGGTCGCTCGGCCGGTCGCAGCACCCAGTTGAACTTCCATGTTCCGTTGAGTGAGAGATACCAGGGTGACCGCTCATATTTGTCAGCCACTGCAATTGATTGATCGTTGTAGGGCAAGGCTGTTGCACGCGCCGGTTCCTTGTTGATCTCAAATAATGATGGGTTCTCCCAGTCATTTGTCTGTGCGTTTGATGTAAATAAAACTGCCAAAAATGAGATGGCTGTCCAAAGCTTCTTTCTGTTCATGTTCGATTCAATATTTTTTGGAATGTATTTTTCATTTCAATGCTTCGTTGTATCTATAAAGTCAACGATAAAGATAATCCAATTCCTCTTAAAGGCGCACTAATTATCATTTAAAAAGGTGGAAATTTAATGAATTGAACGCTCGGATATCTCCTGTATGTCAGATAAATGCAGGATACAAAATGAAATCTGGAAGTTTATGACTATTTTTGTATGGTGCTAAAATGATAAAAGTTAATTTGTAGTGATTGAATCTATGTGTCGTGTATCTTCTATCCTCATCCTCATTTGTCTCATTCTGTTTCCACTCTCTGCTGCGGGTGTAAACAGTATGCCACGGCACAACTTCCATGCATTGAGTACGACAGAAGGTTTACCAACGAGCGAAGTTCAGAAAGTATTTCAGGACTCAGAAGGGTTTCTCTGGTTTGCCACACGCAACGGCCTATGCCGGTATGACGGTTATGGGATCACCGTTTTTCGATCCGATCTGCCCAATACCCACCATCTGACCGACAACAACATCTACTGCTTGGCTGACGACGGGAGGGGGAACCTTTGGGTTGGCACCTCCAATGGTGTCAACCGTTTTGACAAGGCCCGGGGAGAGTTTGAAGAGATCCCCATTCAAAACAGTACCGGCAAAGTGGTGGCTGCCATCCTGATTACGGAAGAGGGACGTATCCTGATCGGGCTGGATGATGGTCTTTTTGTTTATGACACTGCATCCAACAGTTTTGTACACCATACAACCCTCCATATGGGAAGCACCCCGATTAACGCTCCAGTGAAATCAATCTACGAAGATCAACGCAATGAGCTATGGATCGGCACCTGGAACAGTGGTCTCTATCGCTTTGACCAAAAACGTAACATCCTTTATACCTATCCCAGGCTCAATCTGAGAAACTCGGCACATGTGATCTATCAGGATAGCAGAGGCAGAATTTGGGTTGGAACATGGGAAGGTGGATTGCATCTGTTGGAAAATCCGTACGAACCCGAACTTCTCAGCTGGAAAACCTATGTGCACGATGCATCACAACCGAACAGCCTGTCCGACAACATTGTGTATGACATCTGTGAGGATCCGCAATCGGGTGATCTCTGGATTGGTACCCGCAGCGGACTCAGCATCATGAATGAAACAGAACCGGGGAGTTTCATCAATTACAGTACCTTCAACGATACCAACCGTTTGCCCAACAATGAAATCAATTCAATTGTGGCTGACAACAGTGGAAACATATGGATTGGTTCCATTGGGGGAGGGGTCATCTATACCAATACCCTGAAGCCGAAATTTGAGTTTTTCCAGGTGCAGCTTCCCGAGATGCCCACTGCAGCGATCCGATCGATCTATCTGAACCGCCATGATAAGATGTGGCTGAGTGTGGGCACCTATGGTATTGTATTCTATGATCCCGAAAGTAATGTGATTATTCCGCAATCGGAGATGCCGGAATTCAGGGGGTTGAAACAGACAACTGTCTATGATATTCGTTCGTTTAACGGCAATGATCTATTGTTCGCTACTTATGGTGATGGCTTGTGGCACTATCGCAAAGGTGAACCGGTAAAGACTTATACTACCAACAACGCTGATTTTATCCGGGAAAACCGGATACGATCACTTTACATTGACCGGAAACAGAATTTGTGGATAGGGACCCAGACCGGCTTGGGTGTACGTCTCAGAGACGGAAATGGAATTACGTTCGATCATATCACTGTAGAGGGACGCGAACTGGCCAATGCTACGATGCTCCAAATCATGGAAGACGGAGAGGGCAGATTGTGGATTGCCACCATCAATCATGGTCTGATCAGTGTTGAGGGTGATCCGGCTAAACCGGA
>JAAZLV010000100.1 GCA_012799155.1 Bacteroidales bacterium
AACGAGAGGCTCTCTCTCTCACTTGGTGTCAACACCATCGGTAACAACTACAACAAAAATATGGGGAATCCTCTCAATCAGATCTCCCCAAGGTTTTCCGCCTCCTACCGGATCAACGTTAAGTGGGATCTCAACGGCAACGTCGGACGATATGCCATGCGCCCTGCATACACCACGCTGGGATACAAGGATGCGGATGGCACCTTCGTCAATCAGGATGAACAACTGAAGCATATCATCTCCAACCAGGCGATTGCCGGCTTTGAGTTTCGGCCCTCCGATGTGACCCGCTTCAACCTGGAAGGGTTCTACAAGCAATATGTCAATTATCCCCTCTCGGTGGCAGAAGGAATCAGCATCGCCGGCAAGGGAACCGACTACGGTCAGATCGGCGATGAGGAGATCATCTCCACCGGCAAGGGACGCGCCTACGGGATCGAGTTTTCCGGAAAACTGTTCGACTGGAAGAAACTCAACAGCACGGTGACCTACACCCTATTCAGGAGCGAGTTCACTGACAGCGAAGGCACCTATCGTCCTTCCAACTGGGACACCCGTCACATGGTGAACCTGATTGGCAGCTACCGCCTGCCCCGCAACTGGAACATCTCCATGCGCTGGCGTTACGTAGGAGGTGCCCCCTACTCGCCCGTCGATCTGGAACTCTCCAGCAACAAAGCTGCCTGGAGTGTCAACAACCAAGCCTACATCGACTATGCGAACTACAATACCCTGCGGCTCGATGATTCGCACCAGCTGGACCTTCGCATCGACAGAGAGTTTTATTACAATCGCTGGATGCTCAACCTCTATGCTGACGTACAGAACGCCTATAACTTCCAGTCGGAGAATCCGCCCATCTTCACCAACCGCGACAGCAACGGTGATGTGATGGATGACCCTGCCAACCCACAGGAGAAACAACTGCTGAGAAGGATTGAAACCTACAGTGGCACTGTACTTCCCACTATTGGAATCATTGTCAAATTTTAAGACTGTACAGCCATGAATAGAATAACAATTGTCCTATTGCTGATCCTATCCGGAAACCTAGTGACAGCTAATGAGATATCTAACGTTATCACAATCGATAACAAACAGCAAGAGAACACTGAAATCGTGCTACTCGTAGAGAAAGGCAGGCAACACAACCATCCCCTTTATGCGGTATGGCTTGCCGACAGTAGCGGTAAATACTTACAAACATTGTTCGTTTCTGAAAGCATTGGCAAAGGGGTGTTCAGGAGGGGCAGTCGTCGTACTGGCAGATGGATGCCGGGAGAGATTGAACGGCCCGCCTCCTTGCCCTATTGGATCCATCAACGTAATATTTTCAATGAAAAGGGAACACTACTGCCCACCACCCAGTCACCCGTAGCCGATGCCTATACAGGTGCAACACCAAAAAGCTCATTTAAGATGCGCCTCCAAAGCGACCAGCCTCTTCAGGGCAAGTATCGGATCTATTTGGAGGTAAACCAATCCTGGGACTGGAATGAGCACTGGACCAACAACCGCTTTCCGGGGAACAAAGAATACATGACCTCCAGCCAGCCGGCCTTGGTCTATATGGCCGAGATCGACACTGACAATCCGGGAGAACAGGTTCCCCTTACACCCATCGGTCATAGCCACTATGCAGGTGAAAACGGGGAACTGATCTGTGATCTGAGTACACTCACCACTGCCCTACAGATTCTCAAAGAGGTTACCGTCACCATCTGGTAAAATCAACTACTCCAAAAAAAAATACTCCTGCACATGATATGTACAGGAGTATTTTTTGAGCGAAAGACGGGACTCGAACCCGCGACCCCGACCTTGGCAAGGTCGTGCTCTACCAACTGAGCTACTTTCGCAATATGTTCCCGGAAGAAGTTACTTTCGCAAACTGTTGCTGTTCCGAATCAGGCTCTCTTGCCGGTATCAGGGGCAGCATCTTGTTTGAATTTGCGGGTACAAAGATAATGTATTGTTTGATGATTGCAAAAAAAAGCGACTAAAATTTTAACAGAGACACTATTTTTTGCAGGTAAACTGCATCCGTCTCAGAAAATGCATCAAGGCTGTCGCTATCGACGTCAAGCACGGCACAAACCTTACTTTCCTTGAAAGCAGGCACCACGATCTC
>JAAZLV010000101.1 GCA_012799155.1 Bacteroidales bacterium
AGACCTTTTTCAACTTCCCGGAAAAGAGCGATAACCAAACCCTCTCTCCTTCGGGCCGGCATCTTGCCTTCACGGAGTCCAACAATCTCTATCTGCTCGACAGTGAGGGCAAAGTGTCGACAGTCACAAACGACTGTGATAAGGGTATCGTAAACGGTCAGTCTGTTCACCGTAACGAGTTTGGTATCAATAGCGGTATCTTCTGGTCGCCCGATGGCAGCATGTTGGCCTTCTACCGTATGGACCAACGAATGGTGAGCGATTACCCTCTGGTGGATGCCTCATCGCGAGTGGCTGAGGCGAAGCCGGAGAAGTACCCCATGGCAGGAATGAGCAGCCACGAGGTAACCCTCGGCATTTACAACATCCTTGAGGAGAAGACCATTTGGCTCGAAACAGGGGAGCCGTCTGACCACTACCTCACGAATGTTGCCTGGAGCCCCGGTGGAGAAGCACTTTACATTGCTCATCTCAACCGCGGTCAGGACACCATGCAACTGAAACGATACAACAGCGTGACTGGTGAGAAAGAACTTACACTCTTCGGAGAAACAGATTCCAGGTATGTGGAGCCGGAGAATCCCCCACTCTTTGTGAGAGGCAGAGATGACCTTTTCATCTGGCAGAGTGAGCGTAGCGGCTACAATCATCTATATCTTTATGATACCGATGGCAACCTGGTGAAACAACTCACCGACGGCAACTGGGAGGTGACTGCAATAACTGGTTTTGACGAGAAAGGTGAAAACCTCTTTTTCATCTCTAACCTGCCCTCTCCCATCGACCGCCACATATGCAGTGTCAACCTCAAAACCGGGAAGATCACACAACACACCACGCTCCCTGGCGCACACAGCGCACAACTCAGCAGATCAGGACGATACCTGATTGACCGTCACTCGGCTCATAACAACCCGGGCCGAATTGACTTGCTCGACATCCGCACCGGGAAGATCACACAGCTGCATGCTGCCGCTGACCCTTTCACCGGTTATCGCATGCCCAGTGTTGAAGCAGGTACCCTTAAAGCGGCTGACGGGATGACTGAACTCTGGTATCGCATGGTGAAACCGGCCAACTTCGACGCAACAAAGCAATACCCGGTGGTCGTTTATGTCTATGGAGGCCCTCACTCACAGCTGGTAAGCAACCGCTGGCGCTACGGTTCCGGTGGCTGGGAGACCTACATGGCACAAAAGGGCTACATCGTCTTCGTAATGGACAACCGTGGCACAGCATATAGGGGAACGGCGTTCGAGCAGGTGACCCACAGACGGTTGGGAGTCGTGGAAAGTGAAGACCAATTGAAAGGGGTGGAGTACCTACGTTCGCTGCCTTATGTGGATGGCAGTAGAATGGGCATTCACGGATGGAGCTATGGCGGCTTTATGACAATCAACATGCTATTGCGCTACCCCGGTCTCTTCAGGGTGGGTGTGGCTGGTGGTCCCGTGACCGACTGGAAATATTACGAGGTGATGTATGGAGAGCGTTACATGGACACACCGGAGGAAAATCCGGAAGGGTACAGTGAGAGCAGCCTACTCAACAAAGCCGGTGATTTGAAGTCACGCCTGCTGATCATCCACGGCGATGAAGACCCCACGGTGGTGATGCAGCACACCCTTCAGTTCCTGAAAGAAAGCATTCAGGCAGGCACCCACCCCGACCTCTTCCTCTACCCTGGACACGGCCACAACATGATAGGCCACGACAGGGTACACCTCCATGAACATATCACCCGTTATATTGAGGATTTTATCGACAGGACCACGCCGTAACAATTCCTGAAAAAGTTGCTATCTTTGCATTCAGCTATGCAATACGAATTATTTCCACCGGAGCGATTTTCATTCTTCAGCCTGAGCAGCGGCAGCTGCGGCAACTGCTACTATCTGGGCAACAACCGCTACGGCATACTGATTGATGCGGGATTGGGACCCCGTGTCATTAAAAAGCGACTGGCACAGCATGGAGTGGAGCTTTCTTCCATCATGGCGATATTGATCACACACGACCATTATGATCATATCAAGTCGGCAGGTTACCTGGGAGAGAAGATGTACATTCCGATTTACGCCACCAGGGAAGTACACCGAGGCATTGATGCCTGCCCAATGATCAACAATCGGTTGAATGGCTCTGCAAGATATATCGAGAAGGGAACACCCTTTCAGATTGAAGATCTTCGCATCACTGCTTTCCATGTGCCACACGACAGCAATGACAATGCCGGATACCTCATTGAGTTTGCGGGACAGAAGCTGACTATCGCCACCGACGTAGGTACTATCACCGATGAAGTGACATATTACGCAGCACAGGCAAACCACCTCGTGATCGAGAGCAACTATGACGAAGATTTGCTCTTGAACGGTCGCTATCCGATCTACCTGAAAAGACGGATCTCCTCGGGAACAGGCCACCTGAGCAACCGCCAGGCGGCTGATTTCCTCGCAGATATCTTCCATGAGGAGTTGCACAACATATGGCTTTGCCACCTCAGTGGCGACAACAACAACCCGCAGCTCGCCTACAGCACTATCCAGGAGCGTCTCACCCGCAATGGCATCGATGTGGGACATAAGCCAGCACTCCGGGTGTTTGAGAGAAACATACTGTCCGATAAAATCGAACTCTGAACAATGTCCCTATCCCCTATTCTCCTATTTGTATATAACCGTCCAGAGCACACCAGGTTGACACTTGAAGCACTGA
>JAAZLV010000102.1 GCA_012799155.1 Bacteroidales bacterium
CCTCAAGGGCAGCGATGGTACACATGCCGAAGCTTGATATCCTGACACAATATAAATTCAACCCAACGCTGGATTATAAGAACTTCATGATCCCCGGCTTCATGGTGCTGCTGATGACGCTGATCTGCGGCATCCTGCCTGCACTGAATATCGTTTCCGAAAAGGAGACTGGCACCATCAACCAGATCAACGTCACGCCGGTGAGCAAAAGCAGCTTCATCCTGGCGAAACTGATTCCCTTCTGGGTGGTGGGCATCGTCATCCTGGCCATTGCTGTGACCCTCGCCTACCTGATCTATGGTCTCTGGCCGACAAGTGGCATCCTCCCAATCTTCCTGTCTGGCGTAGTGTTCATCTTCTCGGTATCGGGCATGGGGATCATCATCTCCAACTACTCCGACAACATGCAGCAGGCCAGCTTCCTGGTGATGTTCTTCATCCTGGTCATCATCCTGTTGAGTGGCATGTTCACCCCGGTATCGAGCATGCCATCATGGGCGCAACTGGTTGCTGCAGCAAACCCCTTCACCTACCTCACCAAATCGTTGCGGATGCTCTATTTGAATGGCAGTACCCTGGTCGATGTGCGGGGAAACCTGTTGATGCTGGGACTCTTCGCACTGATACTGAATGGCTGGGCCATCCTCAGCTACCGAAAGAGAGGATAAAGAATACAACGAAAGTAACGAGAATAAAATGAAAATATGCCTTACTGCTGATCGGATCTCAACCTGCTATACACCTCAAGGTCAACAAAACCGAGATCGGTGAGCAGTTCTCCATCCCGTTCTATGCCTTCGAAACGAAAACCAAGTCGTTTTGGGATGTTGCTGCTGACATGGTTCCCCACGGCACATTTAATCTGAATACGATTTATATCCAACCGGTTGAATGCATATTCACACAGTTTTTCCACGCTACGTGTCATGATTCCCTGCTTTTGGAAACGTTCCGAAAGCCAATAACCGATCTCTGTCTTTTTGTTCAGCCGGTCGGTATCCTTGAATCCTACCAATCCGGCAAATTCACCTCTAACCCTAATGATAAAGATCAGTTCAAAACGCTCCTCTGGAGCATTCAGTACCGATTCGACAAACATCTCCGTATCGGACAGCGTACAAGTCAGCGCTACAAATGGCAGCCATCTCCCCAGGTACTCACGCTGGGTATCAATCGCGTGGAAGATCTCCGATGCGTCCAATCGCTCCAACAGCCTCAATATAATTTCATTGTCGACTTTAATTGTCATATTCCCACAATGTTGCGATTTATAGAATCTCAAAATTACTAAATTGTTCGTTAGAATAATGTTCATCTACATAATCGTATTTCTTCAAAGTGAATTGAACTCAAAAAATATTTTCTATCGTTCACTTTATCTCCAATCTCATCGAATCAGGAAAAACAAAGAGCCGACAGCGGTCAGTACCCACAGGGTGATGCCAAGGGCAAAACTACGGGGACCGGACTGTTTGATTTCACCCAAGGTGATATTTGATCCGATCAAAAATAGCGCGATCACCATTCCACGCTTGCCCAACCAGCTGAAATGATCGTAACTGGCTTGTAACCCCGGGAAGAAATTGGCAAAGAGAATCGCGAAGAGGAAGAATAAAATGAACCAGGGAAATTTCACCGACCTTGCGCCATTCTTCTTTTGCAGGAAGGCAATCACCAGCGACAACGGGACAATCCACAACGCACGTATCAGTTTGACCGTGGTGGCCACCTGAAGGGCTTTCTCGCCATATTCTGCCCCGGCACCCACAACCGAGCTGGTATCATGAATCGCGATGGCGGCCCAGTTGCCGAAAAGCTCCTGACTCAGACCCAGCTCCCGTCCTACAAACGGGAAGATGAAAAGAGCGACGGCATTCAGCACGAAAACGACGATCAGTGCGAATGAGTTCTGGTAGCTCTTGCTGTTCAGGATGGGGGCAACCGCTGCGATGGCACTCCCCCCGCAAATGGCCGTACCGGTCGCAATCAAGAGCGTGATGTTCTTCTCCACCCTGAAAAGTTTGCCCAGCAGGATGCCGAGTAACATCACCGAGACAACGGAGATGGCCGTGGTCACGAAACCGGTTTTTGAGGCAGTGATCACTTCGTTCAAGCTCATCCCGAAACCCATCAGCACGATGGAGAGTTGAAGAACCGGCGAGGTGAAACGATGTATTGTGGCATGCCTGAACCCGAACAGGGAAAACAGCAATCCTGTAAAGAGCGCAATCGCCGGCGACAGAAAGGGTAAAAAACAGAGAAATATCACAAAGTGATAGAACCTTTTATAAATGGTTTCTTTTCTTCCTGTTAACAGATACTTGCCTCTAACTTTTACTCCTTCCATGCTTTTTTAAGAGCAAAAGTAGGGATTATTATAGCATAATGAAACACCAAATAGTTATATCGTATAACATTATGTTATATATAAAAGCCAACCGAGAAGGCATACTGCTACACTATCCAATTAAACAAAAGACCGTTATCTTTGCTATAATTCGTAATTGAGCAGAAATTGTTCAAATTGCTCTGCCTGCCGGCTTTTGTGTCCGATTTTGTGTGCGATGCGAAATGTACGGGGGAAGGTGATACCGGTTACCTGCAACTTGACAAGCGTTTTGAGGTACAACTCGTTTCGGACCGCTTTCTCGGAGACAATGGCGAGACCATTGAAATCGAGCAGAAAGTTCTTGATCGACTCGGTACTGCCCAGATGAATCGGTGTGTTGAGATCCTCAAAAAGAATCTTTTGTTGGGCAAAATATTGTCTAATCACCTCCAGTGTGCCGGAGCCCTCTTCCCTCAATACCAACGGTATCTGCAACAGATCCTCTTTCTCAATCGTAGCCCGTTCAGCGTAGAGGCTGCTCTTGCCTGTCACCACGATCAGTTCATCGTGGAGGAAATCACGGTAGCGGATACCCGCCTGTGAGGAGAGGTTTTCAACCAGGGCCAGGTCGATCCGGTTGTCGAGCAGCAGTTGCTCCATCTCGAACGAATTGCCGTTCATCAGGTGCAGCCGGATGTGGGGATAGCGCTTGTGAAAGGAGGCCATCACCCTGGGGATCACATACTGGGCAATGGTGGAACTGGCACCGACTCGTATCTCACCCGCCTGCGCATTGTGCAGCTCCCCCATCTCAAAATCGAGGTTGCGGTAGTGCTGTGCAATCTCCCTGAATGCATGGTACACCTTCTCTCCTGCACCGGTGAGGTAGATGCGGTTGCCTTTTCGTTCAAACAGGCTGGCATCGTAACGTTGTTCCAGCTCTTTGATATGCCGGGAGACGGCAGGCTGACTGATGTGCAGCGCTTCTGCCGCCTTCGAAAAGCTCAGATGCTCTGCTACTGAAAGAAAGACGTTATCCCTGTAATCCATCTTGTCAATTAATATGTTGTCGTAATAGATGTAATCACACAATGATATGGGAATACCGGATCACGTTCGACAGGGAACCGAACTGGTCGAGACCTTTCATCCGGTGTGTCTCTGTTGGCTTGGGTCCTGTTATGTTGATTCTCTTGAAAAAAGTTTGACACAACTGACTGGAATGATAATTTCTTCCGATATATCCTTCATTGTGAAAATCAAAGATAACCGAAAAGAGACATCTAACCAAAATGACTATCCTATCTCCAGATCCGGTGAAACAGGAACCGGAGCAGAAAACCTGTAATCAGCAGCCCGACACC
>JAAZLV010000103.1 GCA_012799155.1 Bacteroidales bacterium
CCCTTGAGAGGTCTTTAATCTGTGTGTAGGTCTCCGGTGAGAGGGAGGTCACAAAATTTGTGATACCGGAGGGGTGTACCGATGCGAAGCTGGGTACGATGTTATCGACAAGCTGCACGAAATGTTTGAAGACAAAGAGCATCCAGATCACCCCCAGCACGTTGAATATGAAGTGGGAAAAGGCGGTCCGTTTGGCGGAGAGGTTGGCCGGAATGGCTGCCAGGTTGGCGGTGATGGTGGTGCCAATGTTCTCTCCCATGATCATGGCCGCGGCACTGGGAAAGTCAATCCAGCCCTGTACCGCCATGATCAGCGTCAAAGCCACAGTGGCACTGGAGGACTGGACAATGATAGTGAGTACGGCTCCCACCATCAGGAAGAAGAGGGTGGAAAGGAGGCCCATACCTGTGAAGTTCTGTACGAAGGCGAGCACCTCCGGGGTGTTCTGCAGGTCAGGCATCGCGCCTTTCAGGAAGTCAAGTCCCATAAAAAGAAAGGCAAACCCGAAGATGAATTCGCCCAGCGATTTGTTCCTGCTCCTGGAGGAGAAGATCAGGGGCAGTGCCACACCCATCAGTGGGATGGAGAGGGCGCTGATGGAGAACTTGCCAAAACCGAAGAAGGAGATCATCCAGGCGGTTACCGTGGTACCGATGTTGGCGCCCATGATCACACCAATCGACTGAATAAGGCTTAACAGTCCGGCATTGACAAAACTCACCACCATGACGGTGGTCGCAGAGGAGGATTGTATCAGGGCGGTGATCAAAATACCGGTGAGAACACCCATCACCCTGTTTTTTGTCATCGCCGACAAAATGTTCCTCAACTTGTTGCCTGCCATCTTCTGCAGACCTTCGCTCATGATCTTCATCCCATAAAGGAATAGACCCAGTGAGCCTACCAGCTTCAAGAAATCAATGATTCCGTACTCCATTTTCCAAATTTTTACATAAAAGAGTCTACAAACTTAAAAAAAATAAGTGAGACTGGAGGCAGTGAGATTGGGATTTTTTCACAGTCACATCCGCAAAAAGAATCTCATCTGCAAAAAATGATGTATATTAGTATCCCCAAAAATGAATGGATATGACGAGTGATACCGTAAAAGTTTTTTGTCGCAATACAAATGAAGAGAAAGAGGTCCGCATAGGTACACCCCTTACTGAGTTGATCGCCCACTTCGGTGTGAAGATGCCTTACCTGATTGCCAACGCCAAGGTGAACAACAAAACAGAGTCGCTGGAATACCGGGTCTACCGGCCCAAGACCATTGAGTTCGTTGACCTGAGCGACTCCTCTGCGATGCGCACTTACGTGCGGTCGCTCTGTTTCATCCTGGCAAAGGCGGTTGATGACCTGCTACCCAACGCGGAGATGTACATCGAGCATGCTGTCTCCAAGGGATACTATTTCCAGATCGAGTCTGATTTACCCGTAGGTAAACCGGAGTTGGATGCCATCCGAAAACGTATGCACGAGATTGTGGCGGCTAACATCCCCTTCGTGCAGGTGGAAGAGGAAACCGGCAAGGTGGTTCAACTCTTCCGCGAGCGCGGCATGGAGGACAAGGCGCTGTTGCTGGAAACTTCCGACCTACTTTATGCGCGTTACTCGATGCTGGAGGAGTACATCGACTACTTCTACGGCTGCCTGACCCCCTCCACCGGTTACATCACCATGTTCGACATCCAACCCCATAACGGCGGATATCTGCTGCGGGTCCCCAACCGTGAGAATCCCGTAGAACTGGAACCGGAAATCATGCAGGAGAAGCTGTTGAACGTCTATCGGGAACATTTAAAGTTTCTGAAGATCAGTCGCCTCGACAACGTGGGTGACCTGAACAAGGCCAAACGGGAAGATCGCATGTCACCCGTGATTCAGGTGGCTGAAGCATATCAGGCAAAGCAGATTGCCGATATTGCCGAGGAGATTACCCGCAGGTTCCAAGAGGGAGTGCGCGTGGTACTGATATCGGGACCCTCCTCCTCCGGGAAGACAACTTTCCGCAAGCGTCTCGAAGTGCAATTGATGGTGAACATGCTCAAGCCTGTGGGTCTTTCGCTCGATGACTATTTCATTGACCGCGACAAGACACCGCTCGATGCCCATGGTGAGAAAGATTATGAGTCGCTTTACGCCCTCGACCTGTCGCTTTTCGAGGAACATATGCTCCGGCTGATGCAGGGTGAGGAGGTTGAGCTGCCCTCCTACAATTTCATGACCGGCACCCGCGAGTACAAGAAGCATTTCCTGAAGATGGCGGATAACAGCATCCTGATCGTGGAGGGAATTCATGGCCTCAACCCTGAGCTAACAGCCCATATCCCCCGTGAAAAGAAATTCATGGTCTATGTCTCGGCGCTCACCTCCATCTCACTCGATGATCACAACTGGATACCCGCCTCCGACAACCGCCTGTTGCGGCGCCTCGTGCGCGATTACCGTTACCGTGGCTACTCGGCCGAGCAAACAATCTCCCGCTGGGCGAGTGTGAGACGTGGTGAGGACCGCTGGATCTTCCCCTTTCAGGAGAATGCAGACGTAATGTTCAATTCGGCAATGATCTATGAGCTGGCGGCACTCCGCCGTCATGCCGAGCCGATCCTGATGCAGGTGCCTCGCACTTCTCCGGAATATTCCGAAGCCTACCGTCTGCTCAAGCTCCTCAGTTATTTTAATTACATCACCGACAGGGAGCTGCCTCCCACCTCGCTGTTGCGCGAGTTCCTGGGTGGTAGCAGCTTCAGATACTAAATAAGATGTCAGAGGTTATTTGTGCCATATCTACCCCTCCCGGCATGGGAGCCATCGCGGTGATCCGTCTCTCGGGTGAGGGATCGGTTGCTTTGGTGGATGCAATCTTTCATGCCGCTTCCGGAAAAAAACTGGAATCGGAAGCATCCCATACCGTCCATTTCGGACGAATCAGCGATGGGAAGGAACTGCTGGATGAGGTGTTGGTGACGCTGTTCCTTGACTCCCGCTCCTTTACGGGTGAGGAGAGCGTGGAGATATCCTGCCACGGTTCGGTATATATTCAGCAACGTATCATGGAGTTGCTGATCAGTCGCGGGGCACGTATGGCCACGGCGGGTGAGTTCACACGTCGGGCCTTCCGCAATGGACGGTTCGACCTGAGCCAGGCAGAGGCGGTGGCCGACCTGATCGCCTCCTCCTCCCGTGCCTCCCACCGCGTGGCTATGAATCAGATGCGGGGTGGTTTTGCCCGCAAACTGGCTGAACTGCGCGATCGGTTGTTGCAGTTCGTCTCACTCATCGAGCTGGAGCTGGACTTCTCGGAGGAGGATGTGGAGTTCGCCAACAGGGAGCAACTCTCCGTGCTGACCGATACCATCGAACAGGAAATCAGCCGCCTGGCAGGATCCTTCCGCCTGGGAAATGCCATCAAGAGCGGCATCCCGGTGGCAATCATCGGTGAGACCAACGCCGGCAAGTCGACCCTGCTCAACCTGCTCCTCAATGAGGAGAGAGCCATCGTGAGCGATATTCACGGCACCACGCGCGATGTGATCGAGGACCTTGTCAACATCGGGGGCGTCACCTTCCGCTTCATCGATACGGCAGGCATTCGCCACACCACCGATACCATTGAAGCAATGGGCATCGACCGTACATACCGCAAAATCGAACAGGCATCAGTCATCCTTTGGGTGGTTGACCTCCTCACCCCTCAGGAGCAGTTGGAGTCAATGGCGGCAACGCTGCTCCCGCGCCTTACGGGTAAGAAGGTGATCCTGCTCTTCAACAAATCCGACCTGGTCTCAGACAGTGAGAGATCTGCCGCACTTAATCTCTTCCCCCAACTGGATGCGAACCGCCTCTTTATCTCAGCGAAGAAAGGAGAAAACACGGAACAACTGCAACAGCTCCTGGTAGAGGCAGCTGCCATGCCCGAGATCGCGGAGGAGGATGTGATCGTGACCAATCTTCGCCACCTGGAGGCACTCAACCGTGCCCACGACTCAATTCTCCGCGTGCAGGAGGGACTGGCCATCGGTATTACCAGCGATTTCCTCTCGC
>JAAZLV010000104.1 GCA_012799155.1 Bacteroidales bacterium
ACGCTCCTTCAAGGTGCACTCACAGAATACCACCGTTGAGGTACTGGGAACCTCTTTCAATGTCAATTCCTACCGTGAGAGCGACAAGATCCGGGTGACCCTCGATGAAGGGATTGTCGCTTTCCGCACCCGGCACAATGGATATACGCTCTCCCCCGGACAGCAGGCTGAGTATGACAAGATCACCGGTCAGCTGGTAGTAACCAACCTGATGCACCCTTCCAACATCTCACTCTGGAAGAAAAACATGCTCTATTTCTACGATTCACCGCTTTCAGAGGTGATCAATGTGCTGGAACGCCGCTACAATGTGGAGTTCAACCTCCTCACTCCCGAGGCGCTCAACTATAGTTATACCCTTACAACCCGTCATCAGTCGCTCGACTCGGTTCTGATTGAGATGCAAAAGATCGCACCGGTGCGGTTTACTCTTGGTGAGAATGGGGTAGATGTTTCCCTTTAAAGCATTTTTTATCACATTTTTTTGCTTTTCACTCATCCTATTTCCATCCATCTGTGTCAATAGTGTAAAGAAACAAAAAGAATGTTTCTTGAATGTTAATTTCAGAGACGGTCTAACGACCGATGTGATTCTTTTTTAATGTATAACTAAATATGAAAAACAGACCATGGGAAAAATTCCAATGAAAAGAGGCCTGATGCTGCTGCTTTCCCTTTTCGTGTTGGGCACTGTGATGCTCTCCGCGCAGAAGGTGAACCTCAACTACAGCAAGGCAACACTGAGAACAGTACTGGAAAGCATCACCGAACAGACGGGCCATACCCTGGCTTTCAGTAAGGAGGTGGTGAACCTGAACGAAGAAGTAACCATCCGGGAGCAGAACACCGAACTGGAAACAGTTCTGAAACAACTGCTCACCCCCCGTCAGATCGGGTACGAGATCCGGGAGAACAAGATCTACATCTTTGATCAATCTCTTGCAGAAACAGAAACAGGGCAGCCTGTCACACAACAGGTGAACCTCACCGGTAGGGTGACAGACGAGAATGGGGAGCCAGTGATCGGAGCCAATATCTCCGTGCCCGGTACAACAACCGGTACCGTTACCGACTATGATGGCTATTACGCCCTCACAGTGCCGAAGGGCTCTACTCTTCGCTTCTCCTATATTGGATACCTTGATAGGGAGTATAATATCACCAGCCAGACACAGCTCAACGTACAGTTGCTCGAGGATACCGAGGTGTTGGATGAACTCATCGTAGTGGGCTATGGTGTGCAACGCAAGAGTGTTGTTACCGCTGCCATCAGCAAAGTGACTGCAGAAGAGTTGAACGTTACCCGTCCATCTCGCGTGGAGGATGCCCTCAAAGGCAAGGTCTCCGGTGTGCAGATCACACAAAGCTCAGGTCAGCCCGGCTCCGATTCCAAGGTACGCATCCGCGGTATCGGTACCATTAACAACAGCGAACCCCTTTATATTGTGGACGGTATGATTGTGGGTGGTGGTATCAACTACCTCAATCCTGTCGACATCGAGTCGGTGGAGATCCTGAAGGATGCCGCATCGGCAGCCATCTATGGGGCACGTGCCGCCAACGGTGTGATCCTGGTCACAACAAAGAAAGGTACGAAAGGCAAGGCCAGCGTCAACTATGATGTGAGCTACGGTTGGCAGAATCCTTGGAAGAAAAGGGAGATCCTCAACGCAGAGGAGTACATGGTGATCATGAACGAGATGCAACTCAACGATGGCAACCTGCCACGCTACAACAACGAACAGGTGATGGGCGCAGGTGTAGGCACCGACTGGCAGGATGAAACCTTCTATTACAACGCACCGGTTCAGAACCACCAGGTGAGCGTCTCCGGCGGCTCGGACGACCTGCTCTACTTCCTCTCCTTCGGATTTTTCGACCAGGCCGGTATCGTGGGAGGTAACTATGACAAATCGAACTACCGTCGTTACAGCCTCCGTTCAAACTCCACCTATACCGTTTTCGAAGCTGACGATCGCAGTTTTCTCAATAAGGTGACCGTGGGTGCCAACATTGGATACTCCAGGGATAAGTCGACCGGTATTGAAACCAACTCGGAGTACGGCTCCATCCTGGGTAGTGCCCTCACCTTCTCACCACTGGTGTCGGTCTATGCCGATGAGGCGACCGCCGCCGGTATCCTGGCACAATACCCACATGCCGTGACAGATGGTGATCGTGTCTTCTCACTGCCGCCCGCCGGCTTCCAGGAGATCGCCAACCCGGTAGCAATGCTACACCAGCCATCCGCGGGATTCAACAACTCCGACAAGTTTGTAAGCTCCTTCTGGGGTGAATTGCAAATCCTGCCCGAACTGAAGTTCAGGACCACCTATGGTGCCGACCTGGCTTTCTGGGGCTACGACTCCTATACCTTCCCCTACTTCTTGGCCACACAGGGCAAGGACCAGCAGTTCAGTACCGTGCAGAGCGAGATGAACAGGGGTTATAGCTGGCAGCTTGAAAACTACCTCTCCTATGCCAAGAGCTTCAATGAGGTGCACAACCTCTCAGCCGTGGCCGGTGTATCGGCATCACGCTATCGCTACCGCAACCTTGGCGGCAACGACCGTGACCTGCTGGAGACCAGCCCTTCCAAGGCCAACATCAATTCAGCCATCGCAGACAGACAACTTGAACGTGCCTGGGGTGGCACCGGCGGATACGACTTCACCGGTACAGCCTCCTATTTTGGTCGCGTCGACTACAACTATGCAGAGCGTTACATGTTGCAGGCCACCATGCGTCGCGACGGTTCCACCAGCTTCGGTCCCAACAACAAATGGGGTGTGTTCCCCTCCTTCTCGGTGGGATGGAACATGACAAATGAAGCCTTCATGGCGAACCGGCCCGAGTGGTTTGACTACATGAAGTTGCGTTTCAGCTGGGGTAAGAATGGTAACGACCGTATCGGTAATTTCCTCTACACTTCTCTGATGGACGGTGGACAGAACTACTACTTTGGTGGTGGCTACCAGGTGAACGAAGCTGATCCCGCCAAGGTGGGTGAGATCACCGGATCCATGCAGTATGGCAGCTCTCCCGGATACATCCCCAACCCTAACGTGAAGTGGGAAGAGTCGGTACAGACCGACCTTGGACTTGAGGCCCGTTTCCTCAACAGCCGCCTTACCTTCGGCTTCGACTACTTCGTGAAAGCCACCAACGACATGTTGATGTATCAGCCTATCCCCTCCTACGTGGGACTGGGTGCCCCCATCGCCAACGTGGGTGACATGGAGAACCGCGGTGTGGAATTTGAATTGGGATGGAAGAACAGCGCTGGCGACTTCAACTACTTCATCGCCGCCAACGCTTCCTACCTGCAGAATAAGCTGATCAACCTGGGTAACGAAACAGGTGAGCAGATCTATGAGAACGCGGGTGCTTCCGGTGTGGGTAGTTACGTGAAGGGTATGAACGGTGAGGTGTTCCCCTACTTCTATGGTTTCAAGACCGATGGTCTCTTCCAGAATCAGGCTGAGGTGGACGGGTATGTGAATGGCGAGGGTGCCAGACTGCAACCCACTGCCAAACCGGGTGATGTACGCTTTGTGGATCACAACGGAGACGGAACCATCAGCGACGATGACAAAACGAAGATTGGTAAGGGTGCTCCCGACTGGACCTACGGTCTCACACTGGGTGCCGACTGGAAGGGCTTCGACGCGAACCTCTTCTTCCAGGGAACCTATGGCAACGATATCTTCGACTTCGCACAGCGTGGTGACATCCCGGCAGCCAATCGTCCGGCATGGATACTGGATCGCTGGCATGGAGAAGGAACCTCCAACCGGATGCCCCGTATGACTTCGGCCAACCCCAACAGTAACTGGCGCTCCTCCGACCTATACATTAAGGATGGCTCTTACGTGCGTCTGAAATCGGCACAGCTGGGCTATACCCTGCCTGAAGCGCTGACGAAGAAGATCTCCCTGCAGCGTCTCCGCCTTTATATATCGGCTGACAACCTGCTCACCTTCACCGGTTACGACGGCTTCGACCCCGAGATCGCTTCAGGCGGTTATACCACCATCGGTATCGACCGCGGTATCTATCCGCAGGCCAGAACCATCTCACTGGGTGCCAATATCTCATTTTAAAATATAGTATCACTATGAAACAATATATAAACCTACTGATCATCATGCTGCTGGCGGGATTCATCTCCTGTAGCGACGACTTCCTGACCAACTCGACCACCGAGCAGCAGGCAGCCGGCGAGCCCGCCACCGAGGGGGCCATCCTCTCCAACCTGGCAGCGACCTACCAGATCCTGCTCTTCGACAGCTATGCCGACAACAACTACAACAGCCTTGTGCTGATGTCGGACCTCCGTTCAGACGATATCTTCAAGGGGGGTGGTGACGCCGGCGACCAGCACCAGCTCTACCTGCTCTCGCTCTTCACCACCACGCCGCAGGAGAATATCAACGGATTGTGGAACATCTTCTACTCCGGTCTGGCACGTGCCAACAACGTGATCTCTGCCTGTGAGAACGCAGTGGGCTTCGATACCGAGGCAGATATCAAAAAACTGAATCAGTACAAGGCGGAAGCGCATTTTCTGCGTGCCTATTACACCCACTGGCTCTGGAAGTTCTGGGGCAATGTACCCTACTTTGAGGAGCCACTCACCGAGCCTCCCTACATGACCCGGCAATACAGCGCCGACGAGGTCTATGCCGAGATCATGGAGGATATTGATGTGGCTACCACCGAGGGGTACCTTCCCTTGAAGACGGTCGGCATCAACGCCGGACGCATCAACCGGGCAGCAGCCCTGATGCTTAAGGCCCGCGTGGTGCTCTACCAGAAGGATGCAGCACGCTACGGCGAAGTGACGGCCGACATGGCGGAGATCATCGCCAGCGGCGACTACAGCCTGATGCCCGACTTCGCAGGGATATGGGTTGACGCGGGTGAGTTCAACCAGGAATCAATCTTCGAAGCCAACCACCTGCCGGAAGGCAAGACCTGGGACAGCGGATGGCAGGGCTACGGCACCAACCTCCCGGCATTTATTTCACCCAACGGATTGAGTGCCGGAAATGAAACAGGTGACTACAAAGGAGGCTGGGGATTCGGTCCCGTACGTCAGCCGGTGTGGGATCTCTACGAAGAGGGTGACAGCCGCCGCGAGGGATCGATCAACAAATGGGAGCCGGGACAGTACACCGCCCGCTTTCAGGATACCGGTCTCTTCATGGCCAAGTATGCCGCACGTGTCGGTTACAACC
>JAAZLV010000105.1 GCA_012799155.1 Bacteroidales bacterium
AATGCCGAGTTCATCCTCGAGGATGGGAAGTACATCTGTGGCTGGGCCGTGGAGAAGATGTCGAAATCGATGTTCAACGTGGTGAACCCGGATGACATCGTGTCTCGTTATGGTGCCGACACGCTGCGGCTCTATGAAATGTTCCTCGGACCACTGGAGCAATCAAAACCATGGGACACCAACGGCATCGATGGCGTGCATCGTTTCCTCCGTAAGGTATGGAATCTTTTCTATCAGGGAGAACTTTTTGCCGTAACCGATGAGGAGCCGTCGCGCGATGCACTCAAGGCACTGCACAAGCTGATCAAGAAAGTGACCTCCGACATCGAACAGTTCTCATTCAACACCTCCGTCTCAGCTTTCATGATCTGCCTCAACGAACTGACAGCCTTGAAATGCCGTAACCGAACCGTGCTGAGCGATCTGGTGGTCTGCCTGGCCCCCTTTGCACCCCATATCTCGGAGGAGCTGTGGCATGCACTGGGCAACGAGAGCACTGTCTGTGATGCTGCCTGGCCCCTTTGGAACGAGGAATACCTGAAGGAGGATACCTTCGCTTATGCCATCTCATTTAATGGCAAGTCGCGCTTTGTGATCGAGTTCGCTGCCGATGCCTCCAATGATGAGATTCAACAGGCGGTATTGGCTCATCCCTCTTCTCAGAAGTGGCTGGAAGGTAAAACGCCGAAGAAGGTGATCATCGTACCGCGGAAGATTGTCAATGTGGTGATCTGAGCATCATCCTCCATCGTCAGAAAGTTCATTCCTTAATAGATTTCCTCATGACCAAAGAGGTTCGTTATCTCAAATCGTTCTACTGGAAGGATTACCTGGTAATCACGGTGGGATTGATGCTTTTCTCCATCGGTTTCACCGGTTTCATCATGCCCAACGAGATCGTCGTGGGCGGCCTCGGCGGTGTGGGGCTGCTTCTGAAGTACGCTTTCGGGCTGCCGGTTTTCATGACCTTTCTTGTGGGGAACGGCCTCATGATGGTGGTGGCCTGGTTCATACTGGGCAAAGGGTATGTCTTCAAAGCACTCTATGGAGTGGTGGGGGTGACCTTGCTGATGGCTGTGGCTGAGAATCTGATCACCGAGGCGATCATCCATACCGACCCGCTGATTGCCAGCATCATCGGAGCTGTTTTCAGTGGTACCGGCCTGGGACTGATCTATACACGCAACGCCAGCACCGGTGGAACGGACATCCTTGGCGCCATCATCACCAAGTATCGCTACATCAGCATGGGACGAGGTTTGCTTTACATCGACCTGGTCATCGTGGGCAGCTCCTATCTGCTGTTTCAGAGCTTTGAAAAGATCATCTACGGACTGATCGTGGTCTCGGTGATGTATTACACCGTTGACCTGGTGATCAACGGTGCCCGTCAATCGGTCCAGTTCATCATCTTCTCCACCCGCTACAACGAGATCGCCTCGCATGTCAACTCCGAACTAGACCGCGGCTGCACCGTGCTGGAAGGAACAGGTTGGTATTCCCAGCAACCGCAGAAGGTGCTGATCATCCTGGCGCGCAAGACCGAATCGACCTCCATTTTCCGACTGGTAAAACGTATCGACGAGAATGCCTTTATTTCACAAAGCAATGTGGTGGGCGTCTACGGTAAGGGATTCGATCAGATGAAGTAAACCGATCCCCCGACGAGAACGAGACAAGGTGTTTTACGGATTCTCAGAGCCTCTAGCCTTATAGCACCCTTATACCCTCCTTATACCCACTCCCAAAATGATTAAGGTTGATATATAGATGCAATAAGGGTAGAATATAGAAATAGCTTCTCAAAATACTGGAAAAAGATTCATTTTATAGGTGTAGCGTTCTTTCAGGACGACGCCCAATCAATAAAAAAGAGAGGCTGCCTCAATTTTTGAGACAGCCCCTAATCTAAATTTTTGCGATGGCACTTCGTTAACTCAACGAGATGAAGATATCTTTTTCCACCTCTTCCATCGCCACTTTGCCTTCTCTGGCTAACCATCCGAGGGCAGCGTAGAGATCCTTGTCGGTCAGCTTGGCTGCCTTCTTTACCTCTTTCACATTCTGGCGGCCGTTTTCATCAAGTATTGTCCATACTTTACC
>JAAZLV010000106.1 GCA_012799155.1 Bacteroidales bacterium
ACCGGGATCTTCTCCATTGAAGAGGAAGAGATCTTCGATGCAATCATTAATAAATCGGATAATCTGGCTCACTTTATCAACTTTTATGAACTAAAATCGGCAAGTTAGCAACTTGCGAAACTTGAATAATTTAAATAAACAGTCCGATTATCCCTTCCTGCCACTTTGGGAAAATTAAACCGGACAGTAGTGACCTGGTGGTTGAATTAGAAATGATTTTTCGCTTGTAATATGTCCATCTCTAACAATTATAAATCCAATCTGACAAATACTTGCACTGTGACTGGTTGCAGTTTCGGTGTCGAATGCAGTGAATGTTAAGTTGTCCATATTCCAAAGTATTTGATTTGAGTTGTATATAACGTTATAAAAGTAAAATTATAAATTTTCTCATAAAATAATTCAACCGTGTGTATGTCATAAAAATTATGACTACAATTTTAACTAATTAAAGGGTAACATTCTCATATTTAGACAATATTTCCAAAAGGAAATGGTTAAAAGTATCTAACTCATATCCTAAAATCCAAAATGATGTAACAAGTGAAGGAGTTCCACTTCATTCTCCATTAATGTAATCGCACCTCATAATCCCGCATTTGTTTCAATTCCCCACGGAATTCTACCTGGTCCATAAGAGCCAATTGCTTCATCCTGTAATTTAAAAAGGAATCACCTACATTGAAATCGGTGTCACAAAGCGTATGCCCAATGATCCGCGCTGGGTGTTGAAATTCGTGAGTGCAATATGATAGCAGGAAGGAATCGAAGTAGGTTTCCTCTTTTTCTACAATTTGATCCTTGTCAAAAATCCATAGCAGAGAGTTCCCCGATTTGACTTTTTCCCACAGTTTCCTGAACTTCAACAACTCTTCTGCGGTCAGTTGACGAAATTGTTTTTCATGATGTTCAACTCGGGACAAATCCGTTGCAACTAGAGTTCCAGGGTATACAACTTCTCCGTGAATGTTTTTCATGGAAAAATTTGCAAAGTCAAATAGATAGACATGGTTACTCTGCGGTTGAAGTTGAGATAACAACCTTGCGGTTTGAATAATTTCTGCAGCGGCAAGTCCTGTCCACAGATAGATCTTCTCATGCTTATAATTGGCAACAAGCGTTCTTATCTTTTCCACATCTCTGTTTACGAGCGTAAAAGTATTGTCTGTATCCATTGACATGGGTTGGTCAATTACTTTTGACAACCAGTCACTTCTTTTTCTGATATCCTCTTCAGCGTTTACATCGCAAATGGGGCCTAGATTCAAGCAATCTTCCAGACAAATCAATTGAATTGAGTTCAAATCAAAATGATTACTATGCATCAATTGACCTTTTGCACTCTTTCCAAAAACAACATGTATATCTTGATGATCCATTACTCTCTATTGTGTATCGTATTTCTTGTTCAACTATTGTTGGTTTGAGTTACCAGTAGATTATGTCTTTCTTTTGGTTTTTTTTCTATGATTTCTCTGTGTCAATTTTATCGGAATATCACTGTTCTTCAGCACATTCAAGTGAGAATGCCCGAACAGTACAGGGTATTTGTCTAGTATCGCCGATCACGCATGGTTTGTGTTGCTCCCTGCGTCTGCTGCGTTCTTTTGTTAGAGCGGCTTCCGCTGCTTTGTCGTGTCTCAGGACGTGGGTTCGTCATGCCTGACACTCCCTGCTCAAGGGTTCTTTTAAAATCAGATAGTTCCTTTTCGATGCGTTCCTGCTCGGCTTTCATCTCTTCGGGTGTGGTGGTGTACTGCGAGATGGAGAGGTTGCGCGGATTCCCAACCTTGTAGATCTCCCCATCATACCTCCGTTGACGGAAGAAATCGTCGATAGTGCCATAGAGGCTGTTGTTGAGAGATGACGCCAGCATCGGCATGCGACGGGTATAGGGTTCGAGTGCGGGGTAGGGTATCCAGAAGAGCGGGTAGCGGGTGGTGGCGGCATCAAGATCGTCCATGCGATGCAACACAGGACAGATGGCGATCGGCGTCACCCGGAAGGAGGAGGTGGAGTTGTCTACATAATAGAGCTCTTTCAGGAAATATCCCTCAACTTCGCGGGAGGGTACATCGGCATCGTTCACCACGATGCTGCCGTTCACGGTCTCATGGTAGATGTCGAACCGCTCTATAAACTCCTCCAGATCGATCTGATAGTCTTTCGTGAATTCCTCCCGTCCGTCGAGGTACTCGTAAGCCCTGACGGCTCCCCTCTCCAGCAGCCGGAAGATGTGTGAGAAGAGGTTCATTTCTCCTGCTGTAGCCGTCTCGGGGTAATAGAGCGGAGCGTTGGCTTCAAGGGAGAGATCGAGGTAGCGGTAGATGATGCGCGACCAGCGGGCATTGGTCATGATTTCTGTTTCCTGTTGATTCCCTGCTGCGTGTGGGTTGGTAGTGATGGTGGTCAACTGGCTGTTTTCACGCTGCCGCCGCTGCTCAATCCGTTCACGTACGGTGGTTTGCGGGTAGAGGGCATTCACTTGCCCCAGTAATACGAGTAGGATGAATATTGTTCTGGTTGTCATATCTCTATTATTTTAGCTTATAGCTTATAGCTTACAACTTACAGCTTTTTTATCAATTCACTCTCAGTTCCATCACAGCGATCTCACGCTCCGAACCGTCGGGACCGGCAGCCCGTATGCCGGAGATGTAGAAGTAACTGCCGCGGGTCAGTCGCCGGATCTGCTCTTTCTGTCGTTCCGAGAAACGGCTGCCATCAGACACCTCCGGAATGG
>JAAZLV010000107.1 GCA_012799155.1 Bacteroidales bacterium
CATCCACCATGATGCGACGGATACGTCCTCCCATGGCTGGTGCTATGTTGTTCACCTGGTCGGCTTCCACCGATGCAGTGAAGGTTGAGATCTGATCTACCGGCACCATCTGTACGGTCTCCACCCGTACGCTCTTCTTCAGGGGTGCCTCGTTTTCGGTTCCTTCCGAAGTTCCTTTTCCTCCGCAGGAGGCAAGCAATGCCAATGCCAGGAGAGATGTAAATTGCAATAAGCTGTACTTTTTCATCTGATTATTTATTATCTGTTTCATTATTCGTTTGTCGCTACAGGTTGAATATCATAGCCCAGCACCTTCTCCAGGTCGGCTTTCGCTGCCAGGTAATCATAAATGGCGTTGCGATACTGAAGCTCTGCATTGATTACCGCCAGTGCTGCTGCATTCACATCAACAATGGTACCCATGCCGGTTTCGTAACGCTTCAGGGTAATCTCATGTCCCTTGCGGGCTTGTGCCACCGACGACTCGGTAGCCACCACCTGTTCAATGTTCTTGTGGATCAAATCGTAGTTGTTGCGGATGGAAAGCTTCAAGCCTCTCTCCAGTTCCTTGCGCTGCTCCTCCATCTGGAAGAGCTGTACTTCCGCCTGCTTCACGCCATGATATCGCTGTCCCCCGTTGAAGATGGGGATTTGCAGGGAGAAGCCGAGCATTGAATAGGGATCCCAACGGTAATCACGGAACTTGAAGTTGTTGTTCTGACTCATGTAGGTCCAGTTGAAGCTTGTCACCAGTGAAGGTGCGTACTGCAGCTTCTGCATCTCATAGGCGTTCTGAGCCTGCTCGGATTGCAGCTCGAACTGACGGATGTCACTGTTGTTGACCAGCGAAGTGTCGGCGGGGATGATTGCATCAAACATTGAGGTACGGTAATCGCCTAGTGCCCCCATCACCTTCAGCGGTATGTCACCATCCATGCCCATCAGCATCTTGAGTTGCAGCTCGGCAATCTTCATCATGTTCTCTGCCTGCAGGATGCTTGGTATCAAACTCTTGAGCCTCACGTCTGCCGTGATCACGTCATACTCCGCCACAACGCCCTGGTTGTATCGATTACGAATGTTCTCCAGATTAAGCGAGTCGGTCTCGTAGGTCTTACGGAACACCGAATAGCTGTCCTGTGCCAGCAGGAGACTGTAGAATGCCTTCTTCACCTGGTTCACCAGATCAATGCGGGAGGAGCGTGCCTGCTCCATGGCCAACCGGATGTCCACCTCGCTCATCTGGATATTTTTCCAAAGTGAGGGCATCACTAGCGGCATGCTTACATTCATCCCCGCGGACCATACGTTGAAACGACCCATCTGTATTCCTTCACCCGAGCTCTCCGGGTCGGGCATCATCACCTTGTTGAGCACCTGCAACACTTGCAGCTCCTCAGGTGTGTACTGTGAGGGATCAATATCTCCACCCCCCATGCCGAATCCTTCATCGAAATATACTGTCTGACGCTTGATGGCACGCTGGTACTGTCCAATCAAGTCGAACTGTGGCAGCAATGCGCCATAAGCCGACTTCCTGGCATACTCTTTCTTGGTGATCTCCATGTCGGCAACCTTCACCTTTGGGTTCTCACTCAGGGCAATCTCAAGTGCCATGGGCAGATTGATGGAGAGAGTGTCATTCGACTGGGCACGGATACCTGAAATAGTGGTAACAGTAGCCAGCAGCAGAACCGACAACAATCGAAATGTTCTGATCTGATTCATTTTAACGCTTTTCATCTTTATTTAATTTGTTTACTCTTTTCCTTGTCTAAAAGGTATTTGTCTATGATCCTGATTCCCTTCTCTGTGGATATTCCCCTGATGAAGTTTATCATCATTGTGAAGAACAACTCCTGGAATGAGAAGGGAGGTTTTTCCAGATAAGAGGCACGGATGTAGGTCTGCGTACCGTCTTCCACCAGAAAAGCTGTCACCTCCACATTCAGGTCGCTACGAATATATCCTTGTGAAATTCCCTTGCGGAGGAATTCACACAGAAAGATGTTGTTTTTGGCCACATCCTCCTTGATCAGTTTCGCAGCCTGGGGGTAATATTTATGGATATCTTCAAAAAATTTCACATTGGTCAGCGGCATGTTTTGTTGCGCCTCGATGACTTTCAGGAAAACACTGATTATGTCGTAATCGCCGGTAAGATAGGTTTCAAATTGGGCATTGCGTTTATCCCATGTGTTTTGAAGAAACGAAATGAGCAGATCCTCCTTATCCTTGAAGATTTCATAGATGGTCCTCTTAGAGATGCCCAACGATGTGGCAATCTCATCCATCGAACTGTTCTTAATTCCATACTGGATAAAAAGATCTCCTGCTTTTACTATGATTCTGTCGCGCAATTCCATCGATAACCATTTTTTTAAAGGCACAAAAGTA
>JAAZLV010000108.1 GCA_012799155.1 Bacteroidales bacterium
ACGACAATCCTGTGGTGGGACACATCAGGCTGCGGCTGTAATGACGCACCTCGTCTTGTTCCACATCCTGTATCAGTATCAGTCCCGATCCCTGTTTCATGGCAGTACGTACGCTTGCCTTAAGCTTGTCGGCGAACTTGTTCGATACCACCATCTTGTCGATCAGGATCTCGATGCTATGGTTCTTGTAGCGGTCAACCCTCATGCCGGGGAGTATCTCACGGATCTCACCATCCACCCGCACGTGCAGATACCCTTTCTTGCGGATCTGATCAAACAGCTCCTTGTAATGTCCCTTGCGGTTACGCACTACCGGAGCCAAAATGTAAATCTTTTTGCCAATATACTTCTCAAGGATCAGCTCCAGAATCTGTTCGTCGGTATATTTGACCATCTTTTCCCCCGTGAGGTAGGAGTAGGCCTCACCCGCACGGGCATAGAGCAGGCGGAGGAAGTCATACACCTCGGTAGTAGTGCCCACCGTAGAGCGGGGATTCTTGTTGGTGGTTTTTTGCTCAATAGAGATGACTGGGCTCAGTCCGGTGATCTTGTCTACGTCAGGCCGCTCCATCTTACCCAGGAAACCGCGGGCATAGGCAGAGAAGGTCTCGATGTAACGACGTTGTCCCTCCGCGAAGATCGTGTCGAAAGCGAGTGACGATTTACCGCTGCCACTCAGTCCGGTAATCACGGTGAGTGCGTTGCGCGGTATGGTGACGTCGATGTTCTTGAGATTGTGCACACGGGCGCCATACACCCGTATCTGTTCAGTTTCAGATGCCATAGTTTAAATAAACGGTTGATTGGCCTTAAATGTTTACTGCACCACCCACCCATTCTGGTGAATTGCTCTCTTTTCTCCCTTCCGATAATAAAGACCCTCTTTGGTGGGGATCAGTAACGTGTAACGTTTACCAGCGGGAACTGTTAGCTTCGTACTTCGCAACCAGGAGTTGAAATCTTTTAACTGGGCATAGGTGATCCCCTGCTCCCGGGCAAAAGTTGCCAAATTAGGGATCGATGTGGTGACCTCTACCTTTTTAAATGTCATCGGTTTGTAGAGGTGTTCCGGTTTGATGATGAAGCCATACTGCTGCGGATGTTCAAACACCAGCTTGATGGCCAGCATCCGGAAGTAGTAGCGGGTCGTTTCTTCTACCAGCCAAAGATCGAGTGCCTCGTCGGCACCCTGTGCAGCCAGTTCGTTGCTGATACGAGCCTGCCCCCCGTTGTAGGCCATGGTGGCGGCACTCCAGGAACCAAATTTGCGGTAGGCATCGAGCAGATAACGACTGGCCGCCACCGTTGCCTTCTCCACATGATAGCGCTCATCCACTTCACTGGTCACCTCCAGACCATATTGCTTGCCGGTGCTTTGCAGAAACTGCCATAACCCCGCCGCACGGGCTGGCGAGACCGCTCGCGGATCGAGGCTGCTTTCAATCACCGCGAGGTATTTCAGGTCGTCAGGCAACCCTTGTTTCTTCAAGATCGGTTCAATCACCGGGAAGAGCCTGTTGGCACGCTTGAACAACAAAAGGGTGGTGGAGTGAAAGTAGGTGAAGCTGTTGAGCTCACGGTCCAGCCGTTCCCGTTTGTCGTACCGGTCGAAGGTGATCTGTTCACCTGCAAATGTCATGCTTTCGGGTATCTCCACCGAGGCGGTCATGGAGAGTACCAACGGTCGCTCTGCATCACTTTTTTCCAGGTCGTTCCCTGCTGTGAGTGCCAGCAGCAACGCTCCGCCAATCATGATTGCTGAGAATATTGAAATATAAAGGGTCGTTTTTTTTATCATCATTTTTTATCTCTATTTGTGAAACAATTGCCTTCGGAATAGGAAGGTTGTTGCCTCTCCTCTCCGAATGGCTAACAAATATACGAAAAAATTCCTAAGTTTGTATCCGCTTACAAGAAATGAAACAGTTGTAATCCATAACAGCATTCTATGAAACTGAAGACACCCAGGTCGGTTATTAAAGCGCACGATATCAGTCAGCTCCGTTTTCGGGACACCCCTTTCGTGAAGTTGATGAACAAGCGGATCTACAACATCCTGATGGTCGCCTCTCGCTATGACATGTTCATGCTGGAAGATGACGGTAGGGTCGATGAGCAGATCTTCAATGAATATGTATCCCTCAACCTACGCTACCCGCCACGCTTCACTCAGGTGAACGGCAGCAGGGACGCACTTTCCGAGTTGAAACAGAACCACTACGAGTTGGTGATCTGCATGCCTAACATGGACAACAGCGATGCCTTCGATCTGGCGATACAGATCAAGGAACGCTACCCTGGGATGCACGTGGTGCTGCTCACTCCTTTCTCGAAGGCGGTTACCCGCTCGCTTAGCAGGGAAGACCTGAGCGGCATCGACTATGTCTTCAGCTGGTTGGGTGACACCGACCTGCTGCTTGCCATCATCAAGGTGGTGGAGGACCGGATGAATGTAGATCACGACGTGAAAACGGTGGGGGTGCAGACCATCCTTCTGGTGGAGGACTCGGTACGGTTCTACTCCTCGGCACTGCCGCTGCTCTACAAGTTCGTCCTCTCCGAGTCAAAGGAGTTCTCGAAAGAGGCGCTCAACGACCACCTGCGGATGCTCCGCATGCGCGGTCGTCCCAAGATCCTGCTGGCACGTAATTATGAAGAGGCGGTCTCCTACTACAAGAAGTATGGTGACAACATGCTGGGGGTGATCAGCGATATGAGCTTTCATGTGAAGGGTGAGAAGGAACGGTTGGCCGGTAAACGGTTGGGTGAGTGGATCCGCACCAAAGATACCTATATCCCTATCATTTTCACCTCCTCTGAATCGAATAACAGAGAACAGATTAAAGGAATAAGTGATGTCTTTATCGACAAGAACTCAAAGACCTTCCCCCAGGATCTGCGCCGCTCCATCAAGGAGAACCTCGGCTTCGGCGATTTCATCATCACTGATCCCCACACGAAGGAGGAGATCTTCCGCATCCGCAATCTGAAAGAGCTGCAGATGAATATCCGCAACATCCCCGACGATGCACTCTTTTACCATCTCTCCCGAAACCATTTCTCCCGCTTCTTCTACTCCAGGGCCATGTTCCCCGTGGCTGAGATGCTGAAGAAGATCGATGTCTCGGAGTATGCCAGCATGCACGATGCCCGTGAGCTGATCCATGCCACCATCGTTCAGTACAGAAGGATGAAAAACACCGGTGTTGTGGCGGTCTTCGAGAAGGAACGGTTCGACCAGTACTCCAACTTCGCCCGCATCGGCGAGGGGTCGCTGGGAGGAAAAGGGAGAGGTCTCGCCTTTATCGGCTACATGGTGAAGACCCACCTGGAGCTGAACAACAACCCCAATTTCCCGGTCACCACCCCCAAGACGGTGGTGCTCTGTACCGACCTGTTCGACGAGTTCATGGAGGCGAACAACCTCTACCCGGTGGCTCTCTCCGAACGTGATGACGAGGACATCCTGAAACATTTCCTCGCGGCCAAGCTGCCCAAGCGACTGGTGAGCGACTTCCTGGTCTTCTTCGATGCCATAGACAGTCCCATTGCCATCCGCTCCTCGAGC
>JAAZLV010000109.1 GCA_012799155.1 Bacteroidales bacterium
CCAACAGTGATGAGTCACCAATTGCAGTTGGATTCATACTCTCCAGAGTCTCTTCTATGCGTGTCAACTGAGCTTCGTTTGCAGCGGTTCTCATCTTTTCCAGAGCCCTTTTTAGTTTGGGCTGTTTCGATTGCAGGGCAAGCGTATACTGACTCATCGTTGCTTGAAGTTGCAAATCGAATGGTGTTGACAATCCTTTTACATCATCGAATGCCTGATATGCTGCTTCCCGTTCGCCGGTGAGTTGTAGCAGCTGTCCCAACAGGTAACTGAGTCTTCTTTTTTGTGATTGTACTTTTTCGTTGGAGATAACACGTTTAAGCCATGGAATGGATGCATTGTAGTCTCCCTTTTTTAGAAGGTAATCGGTGTAGGTCTCGTCGAAGAGTGGTTGCAGATTATCCGGCAGGTTTGTGGTCAATAACACCCGTGCGCTTTGTTCTGCCTGATAGAGACGATTCTGTTCAGTATAACAACGCATCATCAGGATGGCAGCTTCCTGCACAACCTTCTCATCATGGCGGTTGATGCGGCTGATGTGGGTAAAGGTAGCCAGAGCCATCTCCAGGTCTCCATTCTGCAGGTGTGCTTTGCCAAGGAGCATCCATACGTTGTGCAGGAAAGGATTAAACTCATCCTGTTGCAGCCACTGACGTTTTTTGGCTGTGACTCTTTTTGTAGGATCGCGCCGAGGCTTCGCAGTGACAGAATGTTCCCTGATCGCTTTTGATGCTTTCTCCACCACACCGTCAAAGGGCCCTCCCGGCAACTGTTTCTCAGTTGGGATTACCCGGGGGTAGAGGGGCAGCAGGCTATCATAGCTGTCTATGACGTTGCGCGATTGCTCCTCCAGTATCTCCAGATAAGCCTGCTCTGCGTTGTAGTATACGTTGTAGCGGGTGGTCAGCTCGTGGTATGCACGCGTCAGGGCAGTGTTCCTCCCCGTGCCGCAGCTCGTGCAGAGAAAGAACAACACGATCAGGGCAGATGATATGCCCCGGAGGCTGAAGATCCCTGGTTTCATCCTGCTCTTTTCTGTTGTTGGTTTCCTCTATATAACTGAAGAATCATGTTTTTATTGTCTTTCGTTGTCAGACAGATGCAGCCGCCCTATACCAGGCTCCCTCCTGAAGGCTTTATGACCAGTGACATCGCTGTCTACTGCCCCTACATGGACGTTCGGTCAAAGATGATTTTTTTCAGCAAAATAGCTGTCACATTTCAATCCGGCGGTTGACAGGTTAGCACGTGAAGAGCTTGTTCTTAAGTTCAGTAAACACTAATTTTGTAACTCAAAAATTGATAAAGGAAATTAAGAAGATATTCTGGCAAAGTTAGTGGAGACTGAAGAGATCTGACCTTTTACTTTATGAGTACCTTGATGCCTTTGGCTATGAAGAAGATCACGATCAACACGAAGATGATGAGTGCGCCTGAAGGTACATTGAGGTAGTATGAGAGAAACAGTCCGGTGATGCTGCCCACAAAGCTGAAGAGGATGGAAAGTCCGATCATCCTGCCATAGTTCACCGTGAAGATGTTGGCTGTCATTTGTGGTACAGTGATCAGCGACATCAACAGTACGATCCACACCAGGCGAATGCTCATCACAATGGTAACCGCAATGAAGAACATCATGGCATATTCTATGAATTGGGTGGGCAGACGTCTCGTACTGGCAAACTCACTATCGAATGAAACCGAGACGATGGCGTGGTAAAAGAGGAGAAAGAAGATCAGTAGTGAAGAGGTAAGGGTGAGCAATGCTACCAGATCTGTTTGGGTAATGGTAAGGATGTTACCGAAGAGATATTCCGACAAGTTGGGTCCATAGCCGGGTGTGAGAAAAGTGAGCAGGATGCCCAGTGCCATGCCGAACGACCAGAAGACGGCAATCGCGGAGTCTTCACGTACACCTTGTTTGTGCGAGAGCCATTGGATGCCGAAAGCAGAGAGGATGGAGAAAACCATTGCCGAGAGGATGGGAGGTAAGCCGAAGAAAAAGCCGGCACCCAATCCGCCGAAAGAGGCGTGAGTGATGCCCCCGCTGATGAATACGAGTCGCCGTGAAACCACATACGTCCCAATCATACCGCAGGCAATGCTGGCCAACAGCGCTCCCAGGAGGGCATTGCGGAAAAAATCATATTGGAGCAGTTCCGGAAGATTCATCATCTATCTGTCGTCAGGCGTGCATTCTGTGTGTTCTCAGATCGTTCACAATCATCAACACCTCATCTTTCAACTGATCGGGCAGTGCAATCTCCCTCATCTGGAGGCTTCTGATCCAGCGGGGTTTTTCCTCATCCAGCACCGAGTAGAAGACCTCACGAAACTCATCTGCCTCCTGTTCGTTGTATCGATCCGATTCGCGTTGGCGATACTTGTCCAGTTCTTCGTCTTCAAAATATTCGGCCGGTTCTGCGAAGGCAGCTATAAGGCTGTCTTTGTCACATATTTCATGTGCCCCGCA
>JAAZLV010000110.1 GCA_012799155.1 Bacteroidales bacterium
ATGTTCGGGTGTAGTGAAATCAGGTTCACCCACACTCATGTTGATCACATCAATACCCTGAGCCTTCAGTTCGTTGCTCTTCTGCGCCATCGCAAATGTTTCGGAAGGCGACAAGGCAGTCAATCTGGCAGATAATACATCCATAATTAAATTGTTCTTTTTGTTAGATAATCTCGCAAAGATAGATATTTTTCACATCATATATCTGATTATTCTGAAAAAAAGGCAAGAATATAAAGATATAACTTTCAAAAAAATAAAAAAAGCTGCCCATCGGACAGCCACCTATATCATTGTTTCTACTTTTTCAAAAAAAAGCGTTCATGTCACTTTAGGACATTCAGCTTCCAGCATTAATTTCACCCCTACAGGCATCAGCATACTTGCAGGCAATCCTGCTTTCTGCTCCTGAGAAGATCTCTCATTCATTTAGCCCGCATTTCGCAAGCTCGCTCTCAATAAACGCAGTCTGTTCAATCTGTTGGTACGATATGAAACAGCTCCATTTGAGATGTTTTGTTCCAGATACCTGATCTGTCCCAAAATTTCTTCTTTGGTAAGGTTTCTGATTGTCATAATTCTTATACAATTAAAAGTTATGATTCATCGGCAACCGTTCTTATAAGAATCCATTCATTATGTATGCGATAACCTAAAAATGATTTCAAATAACTCGCTTGCCATTTAAATCAGCACAAAGATACCACAAAAAAACATGTTTTACAACATGTTTTCAATCGATTTTAAAAAAGATCCATTGATTCTGTTTATGGTTGAGGTGTCATTCCTTTTCCATCGGCACAGCATATACAACTGCAACCTTATCAAGACAAAAAAAAAGGGAACATTGGTAATGATCAACATACCAATTTCCCCTTTCAGCGGAAGCGACGAGATTCGAACTCGTGGTACAGTTACCCGTACGGCAGTTTAGCAAACTGCTGGTTTCAGCCACTCACCCACACTTCCTTCTGTGTTCGCCTGAAATCGGGTGCAAATATACAAGATAGTTTTTAACTTGTCAAAGAAAAAGCGATAATTTCAATGGAATCTTCCTACTTTTGTGCTGATTTTTTTTCCTTTATGCAGCAATAAAATGGAACAAACCCACAAACGAAAATCGCATAAAACTCTCCTTTGGACAGCGGGACTGCTCCTGGTGATACTTCTGGCGGCGGCAATCTATGTCTACCGGCAGGTTTTTGCCCCTCTGAATCCGGTCGATACAGTCTATATCTACATTGATGAGGAGAAGGACTATGAAGATGTGATCCTCCAACTCAAGGAAAATGATGCGCTACCCTCCGAGAAAATCTTCCGCCTGCTGGCAGAAAAGATGAATTACCCGGAGCGGGTGAAAAGCGGGCGGTATGGGATCAGCGCGGGAATGACAATGCCCGATGTGATACGGATACTGCGCTCGGGAAACCAGTCTCCGGTCAACATCACCTTCAACAACATCCGCACAAGAGAAGATCTAGCCGGTCGACTCGCCGGTCAGCTGATGATCGACAGCCTGTCGCTATTGAAGAACTTATATGATCCGGCAGTGGCTGAAGAGATGGGATTCAACGTAGAAAACTTCACAACCATGTTTATCCCCAACACCTATGAGGTGTACTGGACCACCGATGCGACATCACTGATGCAGCGGATGAAGAGTGAATACGACCGTTTCTGGAATGAGGCTCGAAGAAAAAAGGCAGAAGAGATGGGGCTTACACCGGTGGAGGTCTCCACACTGGCTTCGATCGTAGAGGAGGAGGCCACCTATGCAGAGGAGTACCCCATTGTGGCAGGACTCTATCTGAACCGGCTTAAAAGAGGGATGCGACTGGAGGCTGACCCCACAGTGAAATTTGCCGTAGGTGACTTCTCATTACGTCGCATCCTCTACAAACATCTGGAAGTGGAATCGCCCTATAATACCTACAGGAGAGAGGGATTGCCGCCCGGTCCCATCCGGATACCCTCCATTGCGGCCATCAATGCCACCCTGTCGCCAGAGCAACACAACTACCTGTTTATGTGTGCAAAGGATGACCTGTCAGGTCGGCACAACTTCGCAGTCACACATGCCGAGCATGCTCGCAATGCCGCTCGCTACCAGAGAGCGCTCAACGAGCGGGGGATTTACTAGAATCCGATTTCATCGGGATGAACACCTGTACGCTCATTCCGATCAAGCATGTCAATCATCGTCATCTCATCGTCTGTCAAGGAGAAATCAGTCAGGGTTATGTTTTCCCGTTGACGAATCTCATTGGATGACTTGGGGAGCGGCAACAACCCTTTCTGGAGATTCCAACGGAGGATGACCTGTGCCGTACTCTTACCCTTTTTGGATGCAATATCCAGTAGAACAGGATCAGTAAATAGCGGCACCTTACTGCTTCCCAATGGACTCCAGGACTCTACCACAATATTCCTCTCATGGCAATAATCCTGTAGTTCCTGCATCACCAGATAGGGATGCAACTCCACCTGGTTCACAGCAGGAACAACATCTGCCACATCAAGCAGCTCTTCCAGATGATGTATCAGATGGTTGCTCA
>JAAZLV010000016.1 GCA_012799155.1 Bacteroidales bacterium
ATTATATTTCACTCACCTCATTCACCCATCATCCTTTTTACAAGCCTTTTGCCATCGAAGTACCTGATAATTGGCGCTGGGCACTCTCTTACAACCTGCCTGTCGATGAACTGATGGAGGTGATGGAACAGGCGGTGATGAAGGGTTACACGATTGCATGGGCTTCTGATGTGAGTGAAGCAGGTTTCTCACGCGAGGGTATTGCAATTGTCCCCGATGAGGAGGCACCTGAGAATGCCGGAAGCGACCAGTCCAGGTGGCTTGGCCTCAGCAGTCGTGAGAGAGATGCCGAAATCAGAACCCGTATCGGAAAAGAAATCCTGTCAGAAAAAGAGATAACCCAGGAGATGCGTCAGACATCGTTCGACAATTATGCCACCACCGATGACCATGGCATGCAGATTTATGGCATTGCAGAAGATCAGAACGGCAACAGGTTCTTCATGGTGAAGAATTCATGGGGAGAGACAGGTCCTTACGATGGTTTCTGGTATGCATCCTTTCCCTTTGTCAGCTACAAGACGTTGAGCATCGTGTTGCACAAGGATGCACTGCCTGCATCTATCGCCAAAAAACTGGGCTTATAAAATAGCTTCATCAGCCTCAAGAGATATGCAGATTAAAGATCTTTATTCGCTCTTCCTGCGCTATCCGTTGGTGACCACCGACTCAAGGATGTGTGAGAAGGATTCCATCTTTTTTGCCCTGAAAGGTGATCGTTTTAACGGAAATCTTTTTGCAGAGAAAGCACTGGAGTCAGGATGCGCCTATGCAATTGTGGATGAGTGGAATGATGGTATGACTCCCGACGATAGGATCATCCTGGTCGATGATGTGCTGGCTACACTCCAGCAGTTGGCTACTTACCACCGACGCAAATTGAAGATACCTGTAGTAGGTATTACCGGTACCAACGGGAAGACCACCACAAAGGAACTTATTGCCGTTGGTCTTGCTCGCAAGTTTAAAGTGGCCTATACCCAGGGCAATTTCAACAATCATATCGGCGTTCCGCTTACCCTGCTCTCCATGAACAAATCGCATGAGATTGCAGTAGTGGAGATGGGAGCCAACCATCCGGGTGATATTCGTGAATTGTGCGAGATTGCCGAGCCCGACTATGGACTCATTACCAACGTGGGGCAAGCCCACCTGGAGGGCTTTGGCTCTTTCGAAAAGCTCGTTGCCACCAAGGGAGAATTATATGATTACCTTCGTGCACATGATGGAAAAGTGTTTGTGAACAGAGAAAGTGCGATACTCTATGATCTATCCGAAGGAATGGACCGTATCCTTTACGGCAGGGATGATCCGTCACTCTTTGCCTCCGGTACACTGGCCGATGCGACACCTTTCATGGAGTTCGACTGGCGTTTCTTCGATCGTTCCTACCGTGTCCGTACCCGTCTGGTAGGTGAGTATAACTTCGACAATGCAATTGCTGCCGTTGCTGTATGCAAATTCTTTGGCATTAATGCGGAGAGCATCAGTAGTGCGCTCGAGGCGTATGAACCAAGTAACCATCGTTCACAGTTCAGGCGTACCGACCGTAACGACCTTATCATCGACGCCTATAATGCCAATCCGACAAGTATGAAGGCTTCTGTTGGCTTTTTTGCTTCCATACCTTCATCTTTACCACGGATGGTTATTCTGGGAGAGATGAAAGAGTTGGGAGAGGTGAGTGATGAGGAGCATCACAAACTGATTCAATATCTAAGGGAGCTGGCCTTTGACAGGGTTTATCTGGTGGGAGATTCATTCAGTAAATGGACAACTGCTGCCGATGGATTCCATTGTTACAGGGATGTGGAGGAGCTGATTGCTCTGCTGAGCAGTGAGCCTATTCGCAACCATTATATTCTATTGAAAGGGTCACATTCGGTACATCTAGAGAAAGCAATCGATTACCTTTAAAGGATCATTCAAAACGTACCGTTAAGAGAGCAATCTCCGATTGAGTACCTATACGATACTGGGGGCCGACCAGCCCGAGTCCTGAGGTGACATAGATATGTGTGTCACCTTTTTTCTTGTAGCCATGTGCCACTTCGAAGATCCATTCGGTAATGAGATTGCCCGGAAAAGCCTGACCATGATGTGTGTGTCCATACAATGCAATGTCGATACCAGCATCGGCTTCCTCGTCCAGGTTATCCGGTGTGTGATTGAGCAGGATCATCGGCTTGGTGTGGTCTGACACTTCATCGGCCAGGATCTCAGCAGTCGACTTACGATGAGTGATCACTTTATCCTCCCGCCCCACCAGGTAAAAAGCGCTGTCGATCAATACCGCACTGTCGCGCAGCACAGTGATGCCCACCTCGTTCAGCAATGAGATCTTCTCTTCACTGTCGTAACGGTACTCATGGTTGCCGGTGCAGGTGTAAACGCCCAGAGGAGCAGATAGCCGCCGCAATTCCTGATCCATCCCCTGTTGCAATATCGGCTCTATCTGTGAGTCGAAGATGTCACCTACGAAGAGTATCATATCGGCCCTTTGTGCCATGATCAGATCTACGAACCGGCGGGTGTGGTGGCGATCAATCATCCAGCCAAGGTGCATGTCCCCAGCTACGACGATGCGCAGCGAGTCATGATTCCCAGCCTTCTTGTGTACCGTGACAGGAATCTGTTCCACCTCGGGATGCATGAACCGGTAACGTCCATGAGCCATGATGCATGCTACCACAACTACCGGAAGCAGGAAGAGCAGTATCTTTCGTTTAGGAGACCAGCCTCGTAAGGAGGTGAATGGGTGGTGCAGCTGGCGTTGGAATAACAGGGTGATCAGGTCGATGATCAGCCAGAGTCCTCCGCTGTAAAGAAGGAAGAGCATCCAGCTGGTGCCGGTCACCCTAATATGTTGCACCAACGGCTCAGGTAGATGGCGGTATAGGAAAAAGCCAGTGGCGTAGAATAGCAATTCAGCACCAAACAGAATCGACAAAATGATGCGTGCTGTTTTTTTTCCATCAAAGACATGCCAGCCTTTAAGGAAAACCAAGATGTTGAGGGTGAGATGGATGATGAAAGCGTTGATCAGTGCACGCATAAGAATTTTGTCATAATGGTTTACAGACTCAGAAATAGAGAGACCCAGAGCGGAACAGTGAAATCAATCACCATGCCGTGAAAGAGTGCTACCACGACATATGGTTCACCGGAGTAGCGGGTGATGAAGGGCAGGGTGGTGTCCATGGTGGTGGCACCTCCCGCCGAGATGGGTGCCAACGGTCCGAAATAACGTACCATCCAGGGAGCAAAAACAAGAACGCTGAACTCTCGCATTATGTTCGCCAGGAGTGCCACCGTCCCCAGTTCTGCACCTCTGAATTCAGTGATCAAGATGCTGGAGAGCGAATAGTAGGCGAAGCCTGCTCCCACGCTGAGACAGTCAGTGAGGCTTCGATCGGGCAGTAACAGGCTGATAAGCGAAACACCGGCGAAGGTGCCAAGTGTAGTGCCAAGAGGCAACAGCATGATTTTGATTCCGTAACGCCCAAGAACTCTAAACATGTTCTTGCCGGAACCAATCTGTATTCCTACAAGGAATAGCAACAGGTAGAGGATCCCTTTTGAAATGCGATCATCCTGCAACGCTTCAGGAAGTACTCCCGTGATTGCCGCTGCCACTCCCACAACAAATAGAAGCAAATAGAGAGCCGTCTGTTTCATCTCTTTTTCTGGTTGTATTTTTCCGATTGATGGGATGCTCCTTTAGGCCCATGAAGCACTTTCCTGTATAACCAAAGTGCAGCGATGAGGCTCCCCAGCGTACCCCCAAGCGTCAGCAGCAGTGCCTCCAGTCCAAGGGAGGCAAATCTTGTTACTACCTCCCGGTTACTGCCTACCGCAATTCCCAGAAAAAGCAACAGCAACATGATCACCATGTTCAGCAATATTCCGGTTTTATTTACAATCTTCTTTTGTCGCAACAGGTAGCCAACGATGATGCCGGTCAGTATAGAGGAAAAAACAGGGATTATTGTCATCTTTATCGGAGTTTCTGCAAAAATAGTGAAAAATGCAATTCTCTTTACTAAATATTCGTAACGTCCGTCGTTTCCGAAATGTCTCTTTACGATTTAATATGTACTTTTAACGATTAATTGCGATACGTAAAAATCAATATTCAATGAAACAAACAATCATTCTTGTTCTGCTACAGCTATTGACAGCGTTCTCATTTGCTGATTCCATAACCGTTAAGGGGAAGCTGGTAGCGGAAGCAGACAATGAAGCTCTTCCTTATGCCACTATTTCTGTTGCCAGTGAAGATATGCCCGCCAACGTGATTCGTAAAATGGCTACCGATGAAACAGGTTCCTTTACAACAACTTTGAGTCCTGGAAGTTATATCTTCACTTTTCACTTTGTCGGCATGGCAGAGACTGTGAAGAAGGCTGAGGTTGCCGAATCACAGAATCCTCTTGATATGGGAGTGATAGCAATGAGCGAAAGTAGCAGGCTGTTGGATGAACTGAGTGTGACAGCCCAGGCACCACTGGTGAAGGTTGATATCGATAAGCTTACCTATAGTGCCAAGGATGATCCGGAAGCATCTACTTCCAATGTGCTGGAGCTGTTGCGCAAAGTGCCTCTCGTCACCATCGACGGAGAGGAGAACATACAGCTGAAAGGCTCTACCAACTTCAAGATCTACCTCAACGGTAAACCATCAAACATGATTTCATCCAATCCTGCACAGGTGTTGAAGAGTATGCCAGCCAACAGCATCAAGGATGTGGAGGTGATCACCGATCCAGGGGCGAAGTATGATGCCGAAGGAGTTGGGGGAATCATCAATATCATCACTGACAAGCGTGTGGATGACGGTTATACCGGTTCCGTAGGAGCCAATGGCGATACCTTCGGAGGTTATGGAGGTAGTGCTTACCTGGCTACCAAGTATGGTAAGGTTGGTTTCACTGGCAATGCCTCCTATTTTCAACATGCCCAACCG
>JAAZLV010000111.1 GCA_012799155.1 Bacteroidales bacterium
GCAATACGAGCGTTTCTACCCGCAGGTGAAAGCCTCCGGCAGGGATGTCCGCTGTGGTGTGCGCATCAACCCAGGCTTCTCAGTGGTGGAAACCGACCTCTACAATCCCAGTGCTCCTGGATCGCGGCTGGGAGTCACGGCCGAGCTGATAGGGAAGAAGCTTCCCGAGGGCATCAGCGGCCTTCACCTGCACAACCTCTGCGAGAACAACTCCTACGACCTGGAACGAACGCTGGAGGTGGTGGAGCAGAAGTTCGGCCACCTGTTCGGCCAGATTGAATGGCTGAACCTGGGAGGAGGCCACCTGATGACACACAAGGACTACGATACCGATCACCTGGTGGGCCTGCTCAAAGGACTGAAAGCACGCTACCCCCACCTGGAGGTCATCCTGGAACCGGGGAGCGCCTTTGCCTGGGAAACGGGCGTGCTGGTAGCCACCGTGGCCGATGTCGTAGAGAACCAAGGGGTGCAGACCGCCATGCTCAACGTCTCTTTTGCCTGTCATATGCCCGACTGCCTTGAGATGCCTTACAAGCCTCGCATCAGGGGTGCCTACCAGGAGCCGGTGGCGGGCAAGCCCACCTACCGCATGGGAGGGAACAGCTGCCTGAGCGGCGACTTCATGGGCGACTGGTCGTTCGATGCTCCTTTAGAGGTTGGCGACCGTATCGTCTTTGAGGACATGATCCATTACACCATTGTGAAAACGACTCTCTTCAATGGGGTTACACACCCCTCGATCGGTCTCTGGACGCTAGACGGTCGCTTTGAACTCTACCGCCGCTTCACATACGAGGATTACAGGAGCAGGATGAGTTGATTCTCAATTTCTCACCCGAAATATAAACAATTCATTGCAACTTGCTGTTTATTGAGGGACCCCATTAACGGGTCGGCATTAATATTCACATTTTAAAACAAATGCTTATGAGTTGGTTAGGATGGATTATTATTGGAGCAATTGCCGGATGGCTTGCAGGTAAACTGATGAGAGGCGGAGGTTTTGGACTGCTGGTAAACATACTGGTGGGTATCGCCGGTTCAGTCATCGGCGGATGGGTCTTTGGACTGTTGGGCATGAGTGTCGGCAGTGGCGTGATACCCAGTTTCGTGACCGCTTTGATAGGTGCCGTGCTGCTGTTGTGGATTATCTCCCTCTTCAAGAAATCAAGTTAGCGCATGATTTGAAACCTAAAGAAAGAAAAAGATCGGTGTACGCGAAAGGTGCATCGGTTTTTTTTTGCTATTTTTGCCAGAGAAGCAGCTTTCAACGCCTACCTGCTTTCAACACGATATAGTAACCCATGCACATGAAGGAAATCGCCATCTTCTCAGGTTCATTCAATCCCATCCATGCAGGCCATCTGATGCTGGCGAGCTACATGTGTGAGTTCACCTCTGTAGAGGAGGTGTGGCTGGTTGTCTCCCCGCACAATCCGCTCAAGGAGACAGGCGAACTCCTTGACGACCATTTGCGACTCGAGATGGTTAAAGCTGCCGTTGCACCTTACCGCAAGCTGAAGGTATCTGATGTGGAGTTTCACCTGCCGCGACCTTCCTACACGATAGACACCCTCGATTACCTCACGGTGCAGCACCCCGGCACCCGTTTCTCCCTGATCATCGGTGGCGACAACTGGAACCAGTTGCCGCTCTGGAAAGAGTATGAAAGGCTTCTGAAGAGCTATCCCATGCTGATCTACCCGCGCCCGGGTGAAGAGGTGGTGATACCGGAAGCGCTCCGCGAGAGCGTGCAATTGGTCGATGCTCCCTTGCTGGAAATCTCCTCCACCTTCATCCGCAGGAGCATGCGCGAGGGGAAGGAGATGCGGGCCTTCCTGCCGGAGGGAGCGTATGAACTGATCGAGAAAAATGGTTGGTATCGCTGAATTACTCCTACCGTGGGGTCATAGCTCTTTACCGTAACGCATCCCGTCGAGGATGATCGGCAGAATGGTGGTGTCGACACCTGCCTCCTGCAACTCCTCCTCATCTTCTATCAACAGCTCACGAAATTTCTCATTGCTACCTGCCAGTTCCTGCGACATGCCGTAGAGTCTTACCGTTTCGCCGTTGTTACCCAGGCAGAGCTCCACATGACCGGCATTGAGATAATCGTGTGCATTGGGCTTCTGCGCCAGGATGCGCTCGTAGTAATTGTGTGCCACATCGAACTTGCGTGAGAGAAATGCACACCAGGCAATAGATCGCCAGGCACGGGTGTTCCTGCTATCCAACAGCTCCACCTTGAAGTAGTAGTTGAGCGCCTTCTCATACTGTTTCAGCTCAAGATGACAGTGACCAATCTGAAGCTGCAGATTGAGGTCGTCGGGTCTCATCTGTTCCAGTCGACGGTAATAGGTCAGCGCCGACTCGGGTTCCTTCAGTATCCTGTAACAGGATGCGATGCGGTGCAGCACCCAGCTGTTCCCCTCTTCC
>JAAZLV010000112.1 GCA_012799155.1 Bacteroidales bacterium
GTGAGCCGTGACGACGTGGTGGCTGCCATCCTGCCGGGAGGGGAGAAGCATGATCTCTTCATCGACTGGCTCGACAGGGCTGCCGCCTTCTTCAACTCACTCATCACCGAGGAAGGTACAAAGGTACCGGTGCTCTTCCGTCCCTGGCATGAGCATACAGGTAGCTGGTTCTGGTGGGGCAAGGATCTCTGCAGCGTGGAGGAATATACCGCCCTCTGGGAGATGACCCGCAGCCACTTCGACGGGGCGGGTGTGGACAACCTGCTCTATGCCTACTCACCCGACCTCCAGGGTCCTGGTGAGATCTACATGGAGCGTTATCCAGGTGATGATCTTGTGGACCTCCTTGGACTGGATGGCTACCACCGCAACAACGAGCAGGGGGTGGAGGCCTATGTCGCCTCGCTCGACATCATCCTTTCCTTTTTGACGAAGGAGGGTGCGAAACGGAACAAGCCTATAGCCCTCACCGAGACGGGGTTGGAGGCGATACCGATTGTCGACTGGTGGACGACAGTGCTCTTCCCGGTGCTGGAGCGCTACCCGGTGAGCTACGTCTTGGTGTGGCGCAACGCCCGCGAGCGGCCCGACCACTACTATGCCCCCTACCCGGGACAGCTTTCGGCTGACGATTTCGTCACCTTCTATGAACATCCTAAAACCCTTTTCAGCAAAGATATTCTCAACCTCTATCAATAACAACAAAAGAGCAACAACAATGAAGTTATATAAGCAACAGATCAGAGAGATGATAAAGGCTCATGAATCTCTCCTCACCCGTACGAATGTACCACTTGAAGGAGGCCCCGGCTGGTACCGACGCTATCGCTATCCTGTACTCACTGCCGACCATACCCCCTTGTACTGGCGGTACGACCTAGACGAGGTGACAAATCCCCTACTGATGGAGCGCATTGGCATGAACGCAGCCATGAACGCAGGTGCTATCAAATGGAACGACCGCTACCTGCTGATGGTGCGCGTGGAGGGTGCCGACCGGAAGTCTTTTTTTGGTATCGCGGAGAGTCCCAACGGTATCGACAACTTCCGCTTTTGGGATTACCCGGTAGAGATACCCGAGACGGATGATCCCGCCACCAACATGTATGACATGCGTCTCACCGCCCATGAGGATGGTTGGATCTACGGTATCTTCTGCGCTGAACGGTATGATGAGACAGCACCTGCGGGTGATCTCTCCCGGGCAAAGGCTGCAGCAGGAATTGTCCGCACAAAAGACCTGATCACTTGGGAGCGACTGCCTGACCTGCTCTCCAGCAGTCAACAACGCAACGTGGTGCTCCATCCTGAGTTCGTGGATGGCAGGTATGCGCTTTACACCCGTCCCCAGGATGGTTTCATCGATGCTGGAAACGGCCAGGGCATCGGCTGGGCACTCATAGACGACATGGCACAAGCCGTGGTGAAAGAGGAGAAGATTGTGGACCGCCGCTATTACCATACCATCAAGGAGGTAAAGAACGGCGAGGGACCGGCACCCATCAAAACAGCGCAGGGATGGCTGCATCTGGCGCACGGGGTACGTAGTTGTGCCGCAGGTCTCAGATATGTATTATATTTGTACATGACATCCCTGGAAGATCCTTCAAGAATCATTGCAGCACCCGGTGGCTACTTCATGGCTCCTGAAGGCGAAGAGCGGGTGGGTGACGTCTCCAATGTGCTTTTTAGCAACGGATGGATCGCTGATGAAGACGGCACTCTTTACATCTATTATGCTTCTTCCGATACACGGATGCATGTTGCAACTACGACAGTAGAACAGTTGGTGGATTACTGCCTCCACACCCCTGAAGACGGACTTACCTCTGGATCCTCGGTCAGAACACTCAAAAAACAGATAGAGAGGAACCTTGAGATTCTCAAAATAATTGATTAACAACGGGTATGAAACCACCCGGAAAATGAAAAACAGATGATCACCTTAAAGGAAAAAATTGGTTATGGCTTAGGCGATGCCGCCTCTTCCATGTTCTGGAAAATCTTTGGGATGTACTCCCTCTTTTTCTATACCGATGTGTTCGGCATAACTGCGGCTGCAGCCGGCACAATGTTTCTGATAGCACGTCTCTGGGACTCACTCACCGACCTGCTGGTAGGCATCATGAGCGACCGCACCAGAACACGCTGGGGGAAATACCGCCCCTACCTGATCTGGTTTGCCATCCCCTTTGCGGTGATGGGGGTTATAACCTTCTATGTGCCCGACTTCGGACAGACCGGCAAGCTGGTCTA
>JAAZLV010000017.1 GCA_012799155.1 Bacteroidales bacterium
CCCCCTCGTACGGTTCACTTTAATGAATGTGCTGGAGAGTCAAATCCGCTATGATGTGAAATACATCCGCATGTTTATTTTTGTAGGCCTGTTGCTCCTGTTCATTGCTTTGTTCAACTACTTGAACATCCTGCACAGCAGTACCGTGGCACGGTTCAGAGAAATCAACCTAAGACGGGTGACCGGTGCATCCATCCGTAACATTTACCAGCAACTGTTTGTAGAAATATCTCTTCACTTAGCCATCGTAGCATTGCTTTCGTTCTGTTGTATAGAAATTACATCCGGACTGTTTGAACGCATCTTCGGAACGGTTGTCTCTTCTTCCATGATCAACACAAAACTCCTCTACACGATCCTGCTTACGGCAATTTTTTTATACTGCACAGCCTTTGCTATACTTTTCCGATTTGTTCGGAAATCAGCGCTCAAGAGAATCCATTCGGTGAAGCACAACTTTACCACAGGCAGAATAACATTGCTATTGCAACTGATAATCAGTTCGTTTGCCATCATGAGTGCCTTTGTGACATGGAAACAGGTAGATTACATGAACCGGGTGGATTGGGGAATTGATACCGAAAATCTGCTGCAGATTCAGATGAAAGTAAGAGACAGAGAGCCGCTTCTGGAAGAAATTGAGAAGCTCCCGATGGTGAAAGACGTGATCCATACTGTATTCTTCACACTGTCCCAAACTTCAGATAAGTTGGGGCCGAGTGGTGTTACAGGAGTTAACTGGGACAAAAAGCCTATGGACTTCAATCCCCTTTTTCAAACATTTGAGGTTGATGCAGATTTCATTGAAAAGATGAAATTGGAAATCATTGAGGGAAGAGGAATCATCGAGGAGGATTTTACCCGTGGCAATACAGCCGGCAAGGTGCTTATCAATCAAAGTGCACAAAAGATCATGGAAATGGATGATCCTTTAGGTCAAAGCATTTCTGTCCCCGGCAACTGGTATACTGCTGAAGGAAGAGGAGTAGATCATTATGAAATTGCGGGCGTCGTTGAAGATTTTCATACAGTAGGCTTGCAAAGTGAAATACCACCGCTCATCATTAAAGTGATGAAAGAGAGCGGAGGAGGATATTTCAATTACATACGCGTCATGCCGGGGTTGGAGGAAGCAGCCTTGGAAGCAATTACCAATCTTATTCCCAAGTTTAGGCCCGACAACGAAAACGAATCGCTGGTAGTCTCAATGCGTCAGCTGCTGAGTGATCTGAGTAAAAACGAACAGAATCAATTGAGACTGTTTGCAACGTTGGCTTCACTCTGCATCCTGATTACAGTCTTCGGCATCTATTCCGTGTCGCAACGCGAGACCCGTAGGAGACGCAAGGAGATCGCCATCCGCAAGACCGCCGGAGCTAAATCGAATGAGATCATGAACATGTTCTTCCGTGAGTACCTCACATTGACACTGATTGCCGTCGTGGTTGCGCTTCCATTGTCTGGACTGTTCATGGAACAATGGTTGCAGAACTTTGCCTATCGGATCACCATCTCCTGGTGGATGTATGGTGCGGTGTCACTCATCATAGCATCAATTGTAATCCTTGCAATTGTGATACAGGTAGCACGTGCAGCCAATCAGAATCCCGCAGAGGTGGTGAAATCAGAATAAATAAATTTCAAACATGCTCATTCATTACCTGAAAATAGCCTGGAGGAACCTCCTGAAGTACAAAGCCCAGAGTGTGATCAGCATCGTGGGACTGAGCATCAGTTTCACAGCATTCACTTTCACCCTCTCATGGATCCGTTACGAACGAGGGTATGACAAGCATATCCCCGATGCGGAAAGGATCTTCAGGGTATTTGTAAAAGACTCCACAAAAGTTGATGGCATTCAACCATATGCACCCAATGCGTTGGCCGCCTATTTAAAGGAAAAGTATCCGGAGATAGAGGCTGCAACAGGGCTATATGCTTATAAGACCAACATCAAACAGGGAGACGAAATTGTCCTCAATCAAAGTGCCTGTATCAATATAGATACCTCATTCTTTGCGGTGTTCTATCCCGAAATCAAAATATCCTTTCCCGAAAGAATCGATAAAGACTATTACATCTTCTCCAAAAGCGCTGCAAACAAACTACAACTGGGAGCCCATGATATTGGAAAAAGGAATGACTCCCTGCAATTAAACCTGTTGGATATCATACCCGATAAACCAACCCATAGTAACCTGCCTTTCGATCTGATTTTTATCAACAAGCCCGATGACAGATTTGACCTGGCATGGGGTTACCATTCAAAATTCACATACATACGTGTGAAACAGGGTGTCGAAATTGAAAAGTTAAAAGATAAACTGGCAGATATAACTGTCAAAACAGATCATCCCGGAGGATACTACTCTGTCGAAAAGTATCATTGCAAATTGGTGCCATTACAGGAATTACGCACCACCCATCCGGACACAGAAGTTGCAATTAGGTATCATCAGCTTAGACTTTTCGCGGCCGTTTCACTATTGGTTCTTTTTTGTGCATTCTTCAATTATCTGATGCTTTTCATCAACAAGATAGGAGTTCGAAACCGTGGATTGACACTGCACAAAGTGAACGGCGCATCCGGTATGCGTCTGTTGGCTCTGCTCTTGTGTGAGTTTGTCATGTTAGTGTCTCTGGCTCTGTTGGTGGGTATGGTGCTGACAGAGATCATATATCCTTATTTCGCAACGTTTTCTATGATTGAATCATCTAGAACGTTTATCCTGCGCGATGCGCTCCTTTTTGGCATTTCACTTCTCCTGTTAACCCTGTTGTTTGCATTTCTCCCCGTCAGATACTTCATGAATAAAAGCATTCAGGAGAATCTGATGCCATTGAAAGAGAGTCGTAGAGGTGTCAATGATCGCTTCACACGCATGTCTATTTTCCTGCAGTTGTTCATCACGGTCCTGCTGCTATTCTCTACAACGGTATTGGCATATCAATTCAATTACTTGAATAGCAACCAGATCGGATTCAATCGCACCCACATCAACACATTAATCACCTATCCCAATGAGATTCCGATCGATGCATTGCGAAAAATACCCGGTGTGGAAGATGTGATTCCTCATGGAGGCGATTTTTTACCCAAAAGTACCTCCAGGCAAATCCACGTGAAGAGGGGTAACAGCAATGATTTCCATAAATTTTACAAGTTCGGGATAGTTGGACCCGAATTCGTTAACTTTTTCGATATCGAAATCATCGCCGGGCGTAATATTCATGAAGGTGAGAGGAACGGATATCTCATTAACCAGACTGCCGATCATCTATTGTTTGCCGAAGATTCAACAGGTCTCAAAATGATCAATGACCTGCCGGTTGTAGGTGTGATCAGGGACATGTATATCGACTCTCCACTGGTACCTGTTTTCCCGTCGGTCTATGGCATATTGGAGTCAGATTCATGGGATCAGGGAAGTGACAGGACCTATTTTTACGCATATAAATATGTGAAGGGAACGCGTAATGAAACCGAGAAAGAGATAAGCAAACTGGTGACTGAGGATATTGGAAATCCCCCCCCGACTCTTCTGAACATGGAGGAATTGTATGCCGGGTACACCAAATCAGAACGATATTTGCTCAATCTGCTGGGCATCATCACGCTGGTTTCGATCCTGATATCAATTTTTGGAGTCTATTCAATCGTAACCCTAGCATGTAAAAGACGGCGCAAAGAGATCGCCATCCGCAAGGTGAACGGAGCTACCGTGCGGGAGATCCTGCATCTCTTCCTGCGTGACTATCTCCTGATCACCCTCCTGGCCTGTATGGTCGCTTTCCCGGCAGGTGTGCTGGTGATGCAACGCTGGCTTGAACAATACACCCGGCGGGTCTCCATGGAGTGGTGGCTGTTTGTCGGAATCTTTGTCCTGGTAGTCCTGATCGTCCTGGCAAGTATCCTCTCCCGTGTGATCCGTGCAGCGAATCAGAATCCGGCAGAAGTAATCAAATCAGAATAACAATAAATTTCAACATTCATAATCCAAATAAACTATGATTCAAACAGAAAACTTACAGAAGATCTTCCGCACCGATGAGGTGGAAACATGGGCACTGAACGAAGTGAACATCAGAATCAACGAAGGTGAATTTGTCGCCGTGATGGGACCCTCCGGCTGCGGGAAGACCTCCCTGCTCAACATCCTGGGGTTGCTCGACAACCCCACCTCGGGGAGCTATCACCTCAACGGAACCGACGTCTCAAAATTCACCGAGAGCCAGCGCACCGGCCTCCGCAAGGGGGTGATCGGCTTCGTGTTCCAGAGCTTCAACCTCATTGAGGAGCTCAATGTCTATGAGAACATCGAGTTGCCGCTCCTCTACATGAAGATTGGGGCTGCCGAGCGGAAGCGCCGCGTGAAAGAGGCGATGGAGCGCATGGCCATCACCCACCGCGAGAAGCACTTCCCGCAACAGCTGTCGGGGGGACAGCAACAGCGCGTGGCCATCGCCCGTGCCGTAGTGGCCAACCCGAAGCTGATCCTTGCCGACGAACCCACGGGGAACCTCGACAGCCGCAATGGTGCCGAAGTGATGAACCTGCTCACCGAGTTGAACCGCGAAGGAACCACCATCGTCATGGTCACCCACAGTCAACACGATGCCGGCTTCGCCAACCGTGTCATCAACCTGTTCGACGGCAAGGTGGTCCCGGAGGTGGTGCTATAACCGGATTAACATACAAACCCATCAAATAAAAAACAGATGAAAAAAAGTCTATTGTTGCTTATACTCCTTAGCCTGTTTTCCTATGAGGTGATCGGACAGGAAACTGAACCTGCAGACACAATCCCAGTCATTGCTGAGAGTGAGACGATGATGATATCCCAGTTAAAGACTCAGCTGAAAACGCAATTGAAAACACAGCTTGAATCGCAGTTACTCGCCGGTCTACAGTCAAAATCGGACAAAGAGTTGAACGTGGTCATCGACAGCATGTTGTTGCAGCTCGACGAAGATATTGCGCGCATCACTCAATTTCCGGAAGACAGCCTGGCAATGATCAATAGTTTCATGAAGAACATCAAGTTCTCCATGAATGAGCAGGAGCCGGATGGCGCTGCGATGTTCAATCGGGATGAACTGATGAAATTTCATGACAAATTCTACGCAGAAATGCTCCTGATGAAGGACAATTTAACAAGGGTCAGGGCAACAGAAGATAAGGAGATGAAAGCCCAACAGTTGTCAGGCGCAATCCTCAATTTCTTCAACGACAGTGGATTCTGGGAGATCATGGAGATGATGATGGATAAAATGATGTCGTTTAAAACCTCTGTTTCGGTGGAAGAAAGCGAATAATCTATGCTGGCAACAACCATAAAATTAATCCTCCGGAACTGGTGGCGCAACAAAACATTCACACTCATCTCGCTGATAAGTCTCACGGTAGGGATAGCCTGCTTCAGCATGCTCTTCTCATTCGTTGTCTACGAACAGGGCATAGAGCAGCAGAACCCCAACCGGGACAGGATGGTGTGGGTGATGCAGGATTTGCCCTCCTCGCCGGGTGAGAAGATGGCCTACATGCGGGGCGGTGTCCCTGAGCAGTTGATGGCTAAATATCCCGAGGTGGAGGATTACCTGCAACTGAACAGCTTTATCGTGAAATATATCGAGGTGAACAACCAACGCTTCGACCCGGTAGAGATCATCAACGTCGGCAGCTCCTTCCCCACCTTTTTCCCGTTCGAGTTGCTCTATGGCAGCTGGGATGCCCTCAACAATCCGCAGGCAATGGTGATCAGTCAGAAGCAGGCTGAACGGCTTTTCGGAAGGGAAGATGCCATAGGGGAACAGCTGACGGTGTGTGAGGGGGGCTTCGACACTGACATCAGGAAAACTTACACCATTGGGGCAGTGGCGAAATCACGCGACCAGTCGGCCATCACCTTCGATGGCCTCATATGCAGCCCCGAGACAAACTGGGGGGGCCCCACCCTGCTGATGATGCCCGAAAAGAGCGATCTGAAACTGTTTGAGGAGAAGGTGAGCAACGATCAGATACCCACACTGGCCGGGGGGAGTTACTATTTTATCCCTCTCGACAAGGCGCTCTCCTCTCGCTATCAGCAGCAGGAGCTGGGATTCTGGCACCATCGCAAGGATAACCTGCTGATGGTGGGACTGATTTCAGCATTGCTGTTATTGCTGATCGCTATCTTTAACTACGTAAACATGAG
>JAAZLV010000113.1 GCA_012799155.1 Bacteroidales bacterium
ATCCGCAAGGCGAAAAACAACGACATGATCAAGGGGATCTACATCGATTCTCGATCGATGTCTGCCTCCATGGCCACACTGGCAGAGATTCGCAACGAACTGGTGAGCTTCAAGGAGAGCGGCAAGTTTGTCGTGGCCTATGCCGACACCTATACTCAAAACGGATATTACCTGGCAGCAATTGCCGACAAGGTAGCCATCAACCCACAGGGAAGCCTCGACCTGCACGGACTGGCTTCCGTGCCGATGTTCTACAAGGATGCCCTCGACAAGCTGGGCATCGAGATGCAGATCTTTAAGGTGGGCACCTACAAATCGGCTGTCGAACCTTTCACGCAGAACGAGATGAGCGATGCCAACAGGGAGCAGGTCACCTCCTACCTGAACGATGCCTGGAGCTTCCTCCGCGCCGACATCGCCGAAGCACGCTCGCTGACTGCGGATGAAGTTGACGCACTTGCCAACCAGATGCCGCTGGTCCAGCCAACCGAGTTCCTGCTGGAAGCCAACCTGGTCGACACCCTGCTCTACGAGACGGAGATGAAGGATTACCTGCGCACGCTGCTCAGCCTGGAAGAGAGCAAAGAAATCCCCTCCGCCACTGTCGCCAACATGAAATCGGTCACCACCAAGACGGTGAAGAAAACCGACAACACCATTGGCATTCTGTATGCCCAGGGCAATATTGTCTCCGGTACAGGAGCAGCAAACATCCAGGACAAGTACATGGTCGATCAGATCGAGAAGCTGCGCAAGGATGAAGATATCAAGGCGGTGGTCTTCCGCATCAACTCGGGTGGCGGCAGCGCCTATGCCTCGGAGCAGATCTGGAAAGCTATTACCGACTTGAAGAAAGAGAAACCCGTAGTGGTATCAATGGGTGATGTGGCTGCCTCGGGCGGTTATTACATCGCATGCAACGCCGACAGAATCGTGGCGCAACCCACTACACTCACAGGCTCCATCGGCATCTTCGGCATGATCCCCAACATGGAGGGAACAGCTGAGAAGGTGGGCATCTCTACCGACGTGGTTAAAACAAACGAGTTTGGCGACTTCGGCAACATCACCCGTCCTTTCAACGACCAAGAGAAACAATTGATGCAGAACATGATTGAAAGAGGCTACGACCTGTTCCTCACCCGCTGTGCCGAAGGACGCAACATGCCGAAAGACAGCCTGGCACTCTATGCCGAGGGACGGGTATGGACCGGCAACCAGGCAAAGGAGATCGGACTGGTAGATGAACTGGGTGGCATTGAAAGAGCCATAGAGATTGCCGCCGAGATGGCCAACCTGGGCAAGAGCTACGTGGTGTTCGAATATCCCAAGATGCGTACAATGATCGAAGAACTGCTGGATCGTTCTACCGAAGACCTGGCAGCACGTACCGTCAAGGAGTATCTGGGAGAAAGCTTCGAGCTCTTCATGCTTCTCCATGACATCCGTAATCAGGATTACATTCAGGCACGCATACCCTACGAACTGAACATCCACTGACCTGAATGGAGATGCCCCCCGTACATACGCGCAAATCATTGCAACCATTGGCTTGGCTGTACGGGATTGGTGTGAATTTCCGCAACTTCCTGTTCAACAAAAATATCCTCAAGAAAAGAAGCTTCCCCATCCCTGTCATCTGCGTGGGAAACCTCACGGTGGGCGGCACGGGGAAGACACCTCATATAGAGTACCTGATCAGGCTGCTTGCACCGAAGTACCGCGTGGCGGTGCTCAGCAGGGGATACAAGCGGAGCAGTCGCGGCTTCCGCATCGTGGAGAGCAACTCCCGGGTCACGGAAGTGGGTGACGAACCCCTACAACTGAAGCGCAAGTTCCCCGACACGATGGTGGTGGTGGACGGCAATCGCGTGAAGGCTATTGAGAAGCTCCTCACAATCGAAAAGGAGGAGCGCCCGGAGGTGATTCTCCTCGACGATGGTTTTCAGCACCGCTACGTGCAACCCTCACTCACAATCCTGCTGGTGGACAGTAACCGGCCGGTGTTCGAAGACAAGCTGCTGCCGGCGGGTTCACTGCGTGAACCGCTGAAGGGGAAGGAGCGCGCATCGATGGTGATCGTCACAAAGTGCAACCCCGACATGCAACCCATCGACTTCCGCATCTACACCAACGGTCTGAATCTCTTCGCCTATCAGGATCTCTTCTTCACATCATTCCAGTACGGGATGGCACGACCGCTGTTCCCCGAATTGCAGGAAGAAGAGTATGTGCTGGACGACCTGCGCAAGAAGCACGTCTTCCTGGTGACCGGCATCGCATCACCACAACCGCTGGCCGACAAGCTGGAGCACAAGACATACAACCTCTACACCAGGTTCTTCCCCGACCATCACGCCTTCTCCGAGGAGGATATTCTTGAGGTACGGGAGATGGTGGCCTCCGTCGATGTAGATGAGGACGAGAAGATTATCCTCACCACCGAGAAAGATGCCACCCGACTGCGGGAGTTGCCTTTCCTGGAGGAGGAGATGAAAAAAATGCTCTACTACTTGCCTATACGGGTATCGTTCGTAGAGGAAAACGACAAAGAACTATTCAACCAAAAAATACTTAAACATGTTAGAAACCATCAAACAAACAGCCGATTACCTGAAAGGTAGAATCGGAGAAATACCCAACACCGCCATCATCCTGGGCACCGGCCTTGGAGAACTGGTTCATGAGATTGACGACAAGAATGAGATCCCCTACACCGAGATTCCCAACTTCCCAGTCTCAACAGTGGAGGGGCACAGCGGCAAGCTGATCATCGGTACACTGGGCGGCAAGAAGGTGCTGGCCATGCAGGGCCGCTTCCACTACTACGAAGGATACAACATGAAGGAGGTGACCTTCCCCGTACGTGTCTTCCAGGCTCTCGGCATCGAATACCTCTTCGTATCGAATGCCGCAGGCGGCATGAATCCCAGCTTCGACATCGGCGATATCATGCTGATCGAAGACCACATCAACATGTTCCCCGAGCACCCGCTGCACGGCAAAAACTTCAATGAGCTGGGCACCCGCTTCCCCGACATGAGCGAGGCATACAACAAGGAGCTGCGCCTCAAAGCTATGGACATTGCCCGTGAGAAAAACATCAAGCTACAGCATGGTGTCTACGTGGGCGTCTCCGGACCCACCTTCGAGACACCTGCCGAGTACAACTGGTTCCGCATCATCGGCGGTGACGCCGTGGGCATGTCCACCGTACCGGAGGTGATCGTGGCCAACCATGCCAAGATGAAGGTGCTCGCCTTCTCCATCATCACCGACCTGGGTGTGATCGGCAAGATCGTGGAGGTGTCGCACGAAGATGTACAGGAGGCAGCCAAGATTGCCCAGCCGAAGATGGCTGAGATCATGCGCACACTCATTCAAACGATCTGATGAACAGAACAGAGATAGCAACCCTCGGTGAGTTCGGACTGATAGAACGGCTCACCGGGGATATTCTACCACAACAACAGAGCACAGTGAAGGGGGTCGGTGACGATGCCGCGATCCTCGACTACACCGGCCGGCAGACACTGGTCACCACCGACCTGCTGCTGGAGGGGATTCACTTCGACCTGGTCTACGTGCCCCTGAAGCACCTGGGATACAAGGCAGCCGTGGTCAACTTCTCCGACATCTATGCGATGAATGGCAGGCCTGAGCAGATCACCGTCTCGCTGGGCATCTCCAAACGCTTCTCGGTGGAGGATCTGGAGAGCTTTTACAGCGGCATCAAGCTTGCCTGCGAAATTTATGGAGTGGATATCGTAGGAGGCGACACCAGTTCTTCGCTTACAGGCTTCACCATTAGCATCACCTGCATCGGCAGCGCCGCCGAGGGGCAGGCGGTCTACCGCAATGGTGCGAAGGAGAGCGACCTGATCTATGTCTCGGGCGACCTGGGGGCTTCCTACATGGGGCTCCAGCTATTGGAACGCGAGAAGGCGGCCTGGGATGGATCGGGTGATTTCCGGCCCGACTTCGATGGCAAGGAGTACCTGCTGGAACGTCAACTGAAGCCGGAAGCAAGAAAGGATGTAGTGGATGCACTGGCAGCGCAGGGCATCATCCCCACCGCGATGATCGACCTCTCAGATGGCATTTCTTCCGACCTACTGCACATTTGCAAGCAGAGTAAGGTGGGCTGTCAGCTCTATGAGGAGCGCCTGCCCATCGACTACCAGACCGCCATGATGGCCGAGACCTTCAACATGAACGTCACCACCGTGGCTCTCAACGTCGGGGAGGATTATGAGCTGCTTTTCACCGTCCCGCTGCACCTGCACGAGAAGATGAAGGAGGTCAAGGGAGTGCACCTCGTCGGCCATATTGCCAAAGAGGAGCAGGGCTGCTACCTGGTAACGCGCGACGGCCAGGAGATGCAACTGCGTGCGCAGGGATGGGATCCCATCTCCGGGGAATAAATTTCCATATTTTTTAGGTACTTATTTTGGAAATCCCGAAAATGC
>JAAZLV010000114.1 GCA_012799155.1 Bacteroidales bacterium
CTATCTCGTCGAGCGTGGGGATGGTGCCGTCGATCGGCATCCCCATACCGGGGTTGGTGCCATAGGTGATCATCGGCTTGATCTGCGACACGTCGAAGGTCACCTCCTTGTCGAACTGTGCCCCCTCGTCGGTATGCAGCGTCTGCCAGTAGGTCATAGCCTCCTCCCAGCGTTCCCCCTTGGGTGCAAACTCACGACCGCGGATGTAGTTGAAGGTGGTCTCATCGGGTGCCACCAGTCCGCCGCGGGCACCCATCTCGATGCTCAAGTTACAGAGTGTCATCCTTTCCTCCATGGTGAGGTTGCGCACTGCCTCACCTGCATACTCCACGAAGTACCCGGTGGCACCGCCTGTGGTGAGCTGTGCAATCATGTAGAGCGCCATATCCTTGGCACTGACATGCTGGTTCAGCTTCCCCTCGAAATTGATCCTCATGGTCTTGGGTCTTGTTTGCAGGATACACTGCGATGCCAGTACCATCTCCACCTCGCTGGTGCCGATGCCAAAGGCGATCGCCCCGAAGGCACCATGAGTGGATGTGTGACTGTCGCCGCAGACGATTGTCATCCCGGGTTGGGTGTAGCCGTTCTCGGGACCGATTACATGGACGATGCCGTTCTTAGGGTTGTTGAGACCGTAGTAGGTGAGCTTGTAGTCACGGGCATTTTTCGCCAGCGTGTCTACCTGAAAGCGCGAGATCTGGTCGCGGATGGGCTGATCCTGTCCCATGGTGGGGATGTTGTGGTCCGCCGTGAGCGTGGTCTGCTCCGGGCGGTAGACGCTCAATCCCCGGTTGCGGAGACCGGCGAATGCCTGTGGACTGGTAACTTCGTGACAGAGATGTCTGTCGATGTATAATTGCGTGGGACCATCCTGCACGGTGGTCACCACGTGCGCATCCCAGATTTTGTCGAAAAGAGTCTTCATTTATGTTGATTTGTTGATTTGTTGATATCTGACTACTGATAACTTACTCCTATTTACCCAAACTTATTTACTGCATCGATGAATGCCTCCACCGAGGCAGCCACGATATCGGTATTGGCCGCAAAGCCGTAGTATAGGTTGCCATCGTGTTCCACCTGCATGTGCACCTTGCCGATGTCGTCACTGCCGTGGTCAATGGCCTGGATCAGGAACTCCTGGATCTTAATTTTTCTTTTGATGATGTTCTTTACCGCACGGATGGCTGCATCCACCGGTCCGTTGCCGCTGGCGGTAGCTTCGAAGCGCTCACCGGAAATATTGAGGCAGAGGCTCGCCACGTCGCGAACACCGATGCCGCAGATCACCTGCAGGTATTCCACCTTGATGCGATGAAGGCGTGACTCCTTGCCAACCAGCATCAGGACATCATCGTCGTTCACGTTTTTCTTCTTGTCCGCCAGTTCGAGGAACTGCTGGTATACCTTGTCCAGCTCCTCCGATTCCAGCTTCACACCCAGCAGGTTGAGGCGGTTCTTCAGGGCAGCACGGCCGCTACGGGCGGTCAGCACGATGGCATTGTCATCGATGCCCACATCCTTGGGATTGATGATCTCGTAGGTCTCCACGTTCTTCAGTACCCCGTCCTGGTGGATACCGGAGGAGTGGGCAAAGGCATTGCGGCCTACGATTGCCTTGTTGGGCTGCACGGGCATGTTCATGAGGCTGGAAACCATGCGGCTCGTGGAGTAGATGTGCTGCGTGTTGATGTTTGTATCGAAGCCGCGATCCTTGTGACTCTTGAGCGCCATCACCACCTCCTCGAGCGAAGTGTTGCCGGCTCGTTCGCCGATACCATTGATGGTCACCTCCACCTGACGGGCACCGTTGATCACACCAGAGAGGGTGTTGGCAGTGGCCATTCCCAGGTCCTGGTGACAGTGGGTGGAGAGGATCGCATTCTTCATGTCGACATTGTTGACCAGGTAGCTGATCTTGGCACCATACTCGTCCGGGAAGCAGTAGCCGGTGGTATCGGGGATATTCACCACAGTAGCTCCTGCGTTCACCACCGCCTGTACCACACGAGCCAGGTACTCATTGTCGGTACGTCCCGCATCCTCAGCATAGAACTCCACATCATCCACGAAGCGGCGGGCATACTTCACTGCCTTCACCGCCCGCTCGATGATCTCCTCGCGGTTGGAGTTGAACTTGTACTTGATGTGGCTATCGGAGGTGCCGATGCCGGTGTGGATCCTTTTCCGCTTGGCATACTTGAGTGACTCGGCAGCCACCTCGATATCTTTCTCCACGGCGCGGGTCAGCGCACAGATGGTGGGCCATGTCACAGCCTTGGAGATTTCCACTACCGATTTGAAATCACCGGGACTGGATACCGGAAAGCCGGCTTCAATCACATCCACCCCCAACAGCTCCAACGCCTGTGCGATCTGGATCTTCTCGATGGTGTTCAGCTGACAGCCGGGAACCTGTTCCCCGTCTCTTAAAGTGGTGTCAAAAACAAAAATGCGTTCCATTATTTTTTTTCTATTGATTTGTCATAACCTAAAAAAAAACCTTTCTCACCGGGTGAGAAAGGTCATCTTATTCTTTATCTGCGTCAGTATACGATATGATATGCCAGTCTCACCCTCTGAAGTCTTCCAGAAGTAGAATAGAAATGACTAGAATATCAATATTGCGGATCATACGACAGTTTCAATTTTTCTTGTTTGATGGTTGCAAAGTAAACCCAAAAAAATGAACCGGCAAAATATTTCGTAATATTTTTTGCTTTTTTGTTTACACTTCGACAACCAGACACCTCTTTTTCTTCTCATTTAACACAACTAACGGACATAACACTACACAAAATCAAATCATTATACATTGTGACAACATTTTAGGCAACAAAGAGGACAAAGACGCTTAATTTCCTCAAAATTGGTTTATTTTTGCACCATGTTCTACAAGAGCGAGGTGATCAGGCAAAAAATGAACGAAGCAGGGTGTGTGGGCATGCCTTTTCTTTTCGGAGTGACATTCGAGGGAGAGGAGGGTTTTTTTCTACCCCACCCGCTATCGCAGCAGGAGGTGATGTTCGATATCGGCGGGAAGGGCAATGCTCCACACCTACCGGATCATACTCCCTCATTCCGTTTTGAGTCGGAACCCGAATCGTTTGCTACCTACCAAAGACGGTTTGAAACGGTGATGCAGGGTCTACACCGTGGCGACAGCTATCTCACCAACCTCACCATACGCACGCCACTGCGCACGTCACTCACCCTTGATGAAGTCTTCCTGCATAGCAAAGCCCGCTACCGCCTACTGGTTCCCGGAAAATTTATTTGCTTTTCTCCCGAGCGCTTCGTCACCATGTATGAGGGACGCATCGCCACCTTCCCCATGAAGGGTACCATCGATGCCTCGCTGCCCGGAGCACGGGAGATCATCCTGAGCGATCCTAAGGAAACTGCAGAGCACAACACCACCGTCGACCTGCTGCGCAACGACCTGAGCAGAGTGGCAACGCAAGTCAATGTGAAACGCTTCCGCTACCTGGATAACGTGTGCACTAGCAAGGGGGAGATCCTTCAGGTGAGCTCCGAAATTGAGGGCATCCTCCCGGATCATTATCGGGAACAACTGGGCACCATCCTCTTCAAGCTGTTGCCGGCCGGCTCCGTGTCGGGGGCACCCAAGGAGGCGACCCTGCGACTGATTGGTGCGGCTGAAGGGGAGCCTCGCGGCTATTATTGCGGAGTGGCAGGCTACTACGACGGCGAGTCGCTCGACACCTTCGTGATCATACGCTACATCGAACAACGGGGAGAACATCTATTCTTCCGCAGTGGGGGGGGCATCACCGCCCAAAGCGACTGTCGGCGTGAGTACGACGAAGCGATACAGAAAGTATATTTACCTTTTCAATCCTCCTGACACCATGTTCCTCGAATCGATCTGTATCAACGACGGCCGGCCGGAGAACCTGGAGGCACACATCGAACGGATGCACCTTACAGCTCTGGAACACGGCTTCAGATTGCCGGTGCTGCCCACCATCGCATCAGTGTTGCCAAACAACCTCACCCAGGGTAAAGTGAAATGGCGCATCCTTTACAGGGAGGAGATACAAACCATGGAGTTTCTTCCCTACAAACCCAAAACAGTGCGATCGCTCCGGTTGGTGGAGGGCAATCCAGATTATACATTCAAGTATGCCGACCGGTCAGCTCTGGAGGATCTACTTACGCAGAAAGGAGATTGTGATGAGATTCTGGTAGTCCGTGAGGGGTTGGTCACCGACACATCTTACAGCAATGTGGTGTTGCAGCAGGGAGATCAGTTCTACACCCCAACAAGCTATCTACTCAACGGCACCCGCCGGCAGCAACTGCTTCGAAAGGGGAGCATCAAAGAAAGAGTCATCCAGGCAACCGATCTCCACCAATACGACCGCCTCCTGATGATCAATGCACTGCTGAATTTGAATGATTCACCCTCCATCCCCATCCACAACATTCACTGGTAACAAAAGAAAAACGGCACCCCTGTAAAGGAGTACCGTCTTGTTCAATATATCTACAGCCTTACAGCCGCGCTTTTCATTCTTTCACTTCAAGAAACTGATCACAATTATTATCCGAAGTCATCAAACATGATCATCTCCGGCGGCACGCCCAGGTCGTCCAGCATACGCTGAACGGCTGCAGCCATTGGACCGGGACCACACATGTAGTACTCGATATCTTCGGGTGCGTCGTGATCCTTCAGGTAGGTATCGTGAATCACCTGGTGCACGAAGCCCGGGGTGTACTTCACGCCGGCGGCATCGGCTGCCGGGTCGGGACGGTCGAGTGCCAGGTGGAACGAGAAGTTGGGAAACTCGCGTTCCAGTTCGTAGAAATCTTCAAGGTAGAAGGCTTCCACCAGTGCACGGGCACCGTAGAAGTAAGACATCTTCCGGTCAGTGATCTTGAGTGTCTTGGTGAGGTGCATGATTTGCGCACGGAGGGGAGCCATACCGGCACCACCGCCCACCCAGAGCATCTCGCGCTTGCTGTCGAGGATGGGGTGGAAGTCACCGTAGGGACCCGACATCATCACCTTGTCGCCCGGTTTCAGGTTGAAGATATAGGAGGAGACAATACCCGGGTTGACATCCATCCAGCCTCCCTTGGCACGATCGAATGGAGGAGTTGCTACACGCACGTTGAGCATGATGACGTTCCCCTCGGCGGGATAGTTGGCCATGGAGTAAGCACGTACCGTATCTTCCTCGTTTCTGGCAACCAGATCCCACATCTTGAACTTGTCCCACTCCGGCTTATATAGTTCATCAATCTGAAAATCGGCAAAACGAATCTGATCGTACTTGGGTACTCTGATCTGGCTGTAGGACCCCGGCTTGAAGTCGAGCTTCTCACCTTCGGGCAGCTTCACCACGAACTCCTTGATGAACGATGCCACGTTGTTGTTGGAGATCACCTCGCACTCCCATTCCTTGATGCCGAACACCTCTTCGGGGACGATGATCTTCATATCTTCCTTCACCTTCACCTGACAGCTCAGTCGCCAGTTGTTCATTTGCTCCTTACGGCTGAAATGACCTTTCTCGGTGGGGAGAATCTCACCGCCACCTTCAACTACACGACAACGGCACTGGGCGCAGGTGCCCCCGCCACCGCAGGCAGAAGAGAGGTAGATGTCCTGTGCCTGCAGGGTATTAAGCAGCGTGCTGCCCATCGGCACCTTCAGCTCTTTTTCTTCGTTCACGGTGATCTTGACGTTGCCCGAAGGCATCAGCTTCGCCTTTGCTACCAGGATGATCACTACCAGGACCAGAATGACCAGCAGGAATACGATGACACTCGCCCATATGGTCATTCCGCCCGCACTCAATAATACACTCATACTTATGTATTTTATTTATTTCGTTACTTTGTTGCTAACTGTTGTGGATTAAATATTGATCCCGGAGAAGCTCATGAAGCCGATGGCCATCAGCGCCGTCACAATAAAGGTGATGCCCAGTCCCTTGAGCGGTTTGGGCACGTGCGAGTACTCCAGTTTCTCGCGTATGGCGGCCAGTCCCACGATGGCCAACAGCCAGCCAATACCTGAGCCAAAGGCATAAGAGGTAGCCAGACCAAGTGAGGCAAACTCGCGCTGTTGCATGAAGAGCGATCCACCAAGAATCGCACAGTTCACGGCGATCAGCGGCAGGAAGATGCCGAGTGAAGCATAGAGTGAGGGACTGAATTTTTCGATGATCATCTCCACCAACTGTACGATGGAAGCGATAATGGCGATAAAGATCAGTAGACTGAAAACACTCAGATCCACGGCAGCATACTCTTCACCCAGCCAGGAGAGAGCTCCCGCCTTGAGCACATAGTTTTCCAGAAGATAATTGATGGGAAGGGTGATCACCAACACGAAGGTAACGGCGATACCAAGCCCCAGGGCAGTTTTCACATTCTTCGATACTGCCAGGAATGAACACATTCCCAGAAAGTATGCGAATATCATGTTGTCGACGAAGATCGACCTTACAATCAGACTAATTGCATCCATATTAATAGTCGTTAATCAGTTTCAGTTAATTGGTTTCTTCCTGCAAGTCCTTGTTGCGGGCCCTGTGCACCCAGATGATCACTGCCACCAGGATCAGCGCCATCGGGGCCAGCATCATCAAACCGTTGTTCTCATATCCGGCATCATACATGAATTGTGGGATTACCTTATAACCCAATAATTCACCTGAACCGAGCAATTCACGGAAGAAGCCTACAACTACCAGGATCCAACCATAACCCAATCCATTGCCGATACCGTCGAGGAAGGAGGGCCAGGGGCCGTTACCGAGGGCAAACGCCTCAAGGCGTCCCATCAGGATACAGTTGGTCACAATCAGTCCCACGAACACCGAAAGCTGCTTGTTCACATCATAGGCAAAGGCTTTGAGCACCTCGCTCACGATGGTTACCAGAGCAGCCACAACCACCAGCTGTACGATGATGCGGATACGTGTGGGAATGGTTTTGCGCAACAATGAGATAATCACATTGCCGAAAGCTGTCACCAAGGTTACGGCTACAGCCATCACCAGCGAAGGTTCCAATTTGGAGGTCACTGCCAGTGCGGAGCAGATACCGAGCACCTGCACGATTACCGGGTTGTTTTTGTTCAACGGTCCCAGCAAGACCGCTTTTGTTTGATTCGATAATGCCATATTCTTACTCTTTTATGTAGACTGACCCTATTGGGCAGCGTTCAGATTCAACAAAAATTTACTGTATTGCCCCACACTGTTCAGCAGCATGGCATCCACTCCCTTACTGGTAATGGTACCGCCAGAGATACCATCAACATAGTCGCGGTCGGATGTTGCCTGACCAGGCTTTACCACCGCTACCGAGCGGAAGTGACCTTCCTTGATCAGCTCCTTGCCAATAAACTGTTCTCGGAAGGAGAGCATTACAATCTCTGCTCCTAGCCCCGGAGTTTCCCCCTGGTGTCCAAACTCCGATCCGTAGATGGTACTGCCATCGGCTTCCACAGCCAGGTAACCCCAGATAGGGCCCCAGAGTCCGGTACCCTGCATAGGAATAATGTATTTTTGTGATCCCTCTACTATTGCTTCAAATACTGGCAATCCGGCAGCCGCCTCATCACTTGGATCGATGGAAAATGCGGGGTCATTGGGTGTTGTACCCTCGCTGCCCTCCACCTTCACCCCATCGGGAGTGATCAGGTAGGCGTTCTGTACCAGCTCATCATACACCTGTTGTGCTTCGGCAGCAGAGGCATTAATGTTGAGCGAGCGCAGGATCTGCTGCATCTTGTCGATGTTCACGTTGGCAGTCTGCCGGTCACTCAGGGCCTGATGCGTGAATGCCAGCCCCAGTGCGACAAGGATTACCATCACAGCTGCGTATATTATCGTGTATCCACTGTTTTCTCTGTTCATATCGTTTGATTTATGCAATCTTGATGCGTTTCTGTTTCAGTCATTAACCTTTTAATGATGCGGTTGCACGTTTCGCACGCCGTTTGATGTTGGCATCGATCACGTAGAAGTCGATGAGCGGTGCAAAGGCGTTGATCAGCAGGATCGCCAGCATCATTCCTTCCGGGTAACCCGGGTTGAAGACACGGATGGCAACCGCTACCAGCCCAATCAGGAATCCAAAGATCCACTTACCTTTCTCCGTGCGGGCCGATGTCACCGGGTCGGTAGCCATGAAGACGGCACCGAAGGCAAAGCCACCCAGCAGGAAGTGATAGTAGAAGGGCATATCCATCATTGCATTCTGTGCGAATGAATTTACCAGCAGGACACCCACTGCACCACCCACGAAGACGGAGAGCATTGTCTTCCAACTGCCCACGCCGGTGGCAATCAGAATCAGCGCACCTAGGAGGATTGCGAAAGTGGATACCTCACCCACCGATCCGGGGATGAATCCGAAGAACATGTCACTGATGGAAAGGGGATTGCCGGTAATGCCGTGGAAGGTGAACTCACTGAAGCTGCCTGCATCGGTGGTAGCAATCTGTCCCAATGGTGTGGCACCGGAATATCCGTCTATCACGGTTCCCTTACCCATTCCGAAGGTGTCTGCTGTGCGAACCCAAACCTGGTCGCCCGACATCTTGGTGGGATAGGAGAAGAAGAGGAAGGCACGCGCGATGAGTGCCACGTTGAAAATGTTGTAACCGGTTCCACCGAACACTTCCTTGGCGAATATCACCGAGAAGGCAGTGGCTACGGCGACCATCCAGAGGGGTGTATCAATGGGCACGATCATCGGGATCAGCATTCCGGATACAAGAAACCCTTCGGCAACTTCTTCCTTTTTTACCTGAGCCATGGCAAACTCAATGCCGAGACCCACCACGTAAGAGACTACGATCAGCGGTAACATGGCGATCAGTCCGTAGAGGAAGGTATTGAGCAGCGACATCTCCTGCCCGATGGCCATATAGTGTTGCAGCCCCACATTGTACATACCCACCAGCAGTGCCGGCACCAGGGCCAGGATCACGATGATCATGGTGCGCTTGGAGTCACGCGCATCATGGATATGTACACCCGTCCTTGAAGTGGTGTTGGGTACAAACAGAAACGTCTCAAACGCATCGTATGTGGAATAGAGCCAATGCAGCTTACCCCCCTCTTCGAAATTGGGCTTTATCTTGTCAAGATAGTTTTTTAACGCTTTCAAAGTTCTATGTTTTAGTAGTTATTATTATTTGATTCCCTCCTGTTACTCCATCTCCTTGCGAAGCATGTCGAGACCGGTGCGGACAATATGTTGTAGCTCCAGCTTGGAGGTGTCTACAAACTCACAGAGTGCAAAATCCTCCGGAGCCACCTCATAGATGCCCAGAGCCTCCATCTTGTCGATATTGAAGGCGATGATCGCCTTGATCAACTGTTCGGGATAGATATCCATTGGGAACACCTTGTCATACTCGTTGGAGACTATGATTGCACGAGGACCACCCAGCATACGGGCATCCATCCGATAGGCTTTCTTCAGAGTGGGATAGGTGCAACCGGCACTGTAACGCTTGGGCGAGAGCGATGCCCAGCCAAACGCCTCATGCACGTCATCCCCTTCGGGAATGACCGTCACCTGCGAGTGACCTGCACGCAGGACACCATCGGCATCGATCTTCTTACCGGTGAGCGGGTTGCCGCTGATATAGCGTAGTGAAATTCCCTCGGTCACATTGTTCAGGAAGAGCTGCTTCAGTTGTGTACCAATCACCATCTTCCAGTAGCCGGTCTGCTTCACTTCAGAGCCCGTAAGAGCTACGGTGCGTGTCAGATCTACGATTCCTGTGTTGAAGAGGTGGCCGATGATGGCTACATCGAGAGCGGTAAGTGTCCATACGGTCTCACCGCGGTTCACCGGTTTGAGGCGGTTAATCTGCACACCCACGTTACCAGCTGGATGAGGACCGTCAAACTCATTGATCACAACGTTTTTCGCCTCACGAAGACCCTTGTTGCTGCTCTTAGGGCTGATGGACAGGAAGACCTTTCCGGCAGTAAGCTTTGCCAGCGCATCGAAACCGGCCTGCAGATCTGCCTCACGGTTCTGCAGCAGAAAATCATAGCTGGGAGCCAGTGGAGCGCTATCGAAACCGGTAACGAAGATATCGCGTGGTGCCTTGCCGGGAACAGCTACCACATCATATGGGCGTTGTTTGATCAGGAACCAGATGCCTGCATCGAGGATTGTCTTCTTCACCTCCTCACCCGAGAGAGTGGCCGGTTTCTTGCTGCCGAAATCAACGTAGTCGGTGGTTTTATCGGCCTTCACCTCGATGTAGAGGATACGGCGTTTCTCACCACGTTCTATGTTGGTTACCACACCGCTTACCGGTGAGGCAAAAAGCATTTCAGGATGGTTCTTATCGTAAAAGAGCGGTGCACCGGCTTTCACGTTATCCCCCGCCCTTACGGATAACTTGGGAGTGATGCCCTGATAATCTTCGGGACAAATCCGCACCAACTCGCTTGTCACGGTGCCGCGCAGTGTCTCCTCACACTCACCCAACAAAGGGATCCGTAAGCCTTTCTTAATTTTAATTCGATTAGCCATATAGTTGTGTAATAAGTTACCTTGTAGTGATCTTTTTGAGTAACCAATTGTCTATCAAAAGGTTTTTATTTAGCTGTGAATAAACATGGGAACAGTGCCCCTGAATGAGCGCAAAGATACATCTTTTGTCACAAAACAACGAAGATTAACGCTACAAATAGGGAAAAAAATCCTTAATAAATCACTCTCCCAATCCATACCCACTGCTTACTTATCCAAAACTCCCGCCATTTCGGGATCAATCATGATACGACCACAATATTCACATACAATGATCTTCTTACCCAGTTTGATATCCATCTGCTTCTGTGGTGGAATCTTATTGAAGCAACCGCCACAGGCACCACGCTGGATGGGTACGATGCCCAGTCCGTTGCGGGCATTCTTGCGTATACGCTTGAATGCAGCCAACAGTCGCGGCTCAATGGTGGTTTCTGTCTTCTTGGCCTTCTCGCGGATCTTCTCTTCCTGCGCCTTTGTCTCCGAGACGATGTCGTCGAGCTCTTTCTTCTTGTGTTCCAAATCGCTCGACTTATCCTTCAGCAGTTCGTTGGCTGTGGCAATCTGCTCACCAATAGAGGTCATCAGCTGGCCATGCTCACGGATGTGCTTCTCGGAGAGTTCAATTTCCAGTGTTTCAAATTCTATCTCCTTCGAGAGGTGGTCATATTCCTTGCTGTTACGCACATTGTCGAGCTGCTTGGTATACTTCTCGATCTTCGCCTTGCTGGTCTCAATCTTGCCCTTCTGCAACTTGCTGTTCTCATCCAGCTGTTTCAGCTCCAGCTCGAAGTTGTTGATGCGGGTACCTAAACCGGCGATCTCATCGTCCAGGTCGGCTACTTCCAGTGGCAGTTCACCACGAAGTGTCTTGATACGGTCAATCTCGGAATAGTAGGACTGCAGCTTGTGTAGCGACTTCAGTTTCTCTTCTACTGAAACTTCCTGTTCTGTTGCTTTCTTTTTTGTTGCCATAAGATTTTCTTTTATATGATATAATAGTTGATGTTCTGATTTCCAGCACCTGCTTTTTACGATGCCCGTCGATACGCTTCTAACGAAAAAATGCAGTAGCCAAACGTTGCAAAACGTCTCGCTACCACATTCACTGTAACTGCGGGAACTAGTCGGACCGCTTTCTTTTACAGGTACTTCACCGGATTCGCGTCGAATGCCGATTTATGTATTGCAAAGGTAGGAAATTTAATTGAAAGCAAATCGTAAAAGAGATCTTTTGTGCAGATTTCTGACTCATAGTGACCCACAACCGCCAACAACAGGCGATCTTCCGCATCATAGTAGTCGTTGTATTTCACCTCACCAGTCACGAAGGCATCAGCACCGTAAGAGACAGCACGCGGAATCAGAAATGCGCCTGATCCACCACAGATGGCCACGTCTCGTATCTCGCGACCCTGCAGTTTGGTGTGGCTGATGGTAGGCAGGTTAAAGATATCTTTCAGGAGATAGAGAAATTCCTGTTCAGGCATTGGCTCCGGCAGAACACCCACAACGCCGCTACCATGCTGACCCCATTCGTTTGCAATGGGATAGAGGTCATAGACCGGCTCCTCATAAGGGTGCACCGCTAGCAGGGCCCGCAACACCTCCTCTTTACGCATTACCGGCAGCACTGTTTCAATCCGCACTTCCTGCTCAAAGTGTAGCTTCTCAGCCTCCCCAACGAATGGGTTTGACCCTACACCCGGCCGGAAGGTACCCTCGCCGGTGAGGTTATAACTGCAACTGTCATAGTTGCCGATATGTCCGGCACCGGCATTGAAGAGTGCATTGCGTACACTCTCGGCATGTAGTAGCGGGACAGTGGTAACAAACTTGAGGAGTGAATTATCTTTGGGTAAAAGGATCTTTACGTTCTGTAACTCCAACATCTCCGCCAGTTTGTAATTCACCCCACCTTGTGCGTTGTCGAGGTTGGTATGGGCAGCATAGAGTGCCACATCATTGCGGATGGCCATGATCATGGAGCGCTCCACGTAGTTCCTGCCAGTGAGCGAACGAAATGGGCGAAAGGCAATGGGGTGATGTGAGATAATCAGGTTGCATCCCAGTGCGATGGCCTCCTCAATCACATCTTCTGTCACGTCGATGGCTAGCAGCACGCCTGTGGCCTCCCTATTGGGATCACCGCACTGCAGACCGCTGTTGTCATACTCCTCCTGTAAAGGCAGCGGAGCCAGCTGTTCAATAACCTGAATGATCTCCTTGATCCGCATAACAGTTTCTATTTAGTTGTTTCTGCAAATATAACCTTTTTTTTCAACCCGATTCTCAATCGGTATCCTTCAGAATCAGTCGTAACGAATTGTTTTTGGTGAAGTAGTTCCAGGCCCAGTTGATGAAGATCACCAACTTGTTGCGTACACTCAGGATCAGCATCAGGTGAAGGAACATCCAGACGAACCAGGCAAAGCGTCCCTTGAACTTTACAAAGGGGAGGTCAACTACCGCCTTGTTGCGACCGACTGTGGCCATGGTTCCCATGTTGCGGTACTCGTAGGATTTCAAATCATCAACACCGGCATCTATCTTCTTCAGGTTCCTTGCAAGGTTCTTCCCCTGCCCTATCGCCACGTTGGCCAGCTGCGGATGCCCCTTGGGATACTTCTCCGTTTCCATATAGGCTACGTCACCTATGGCAAAAACATTGTCTGATCCCCCTACCCGGTTGTAACGATCCACCCTTATACGCCCCGACCGCAGGATGCTCTCACCGGGTAACCCGCCAATGAGATTACCGGTCACACCGGCAGACCAGATCACGTTGCGCGTAGTGATGGTCTCACCCGTATTGAGGGTAACCCGCTCACCGTCGTAATCCTGCACAAGAGTTCCGGTCTTCACGATCACACCCATGGACCGAAGGTAGTTTTCTGAATATTTTTGTGCAAAGGGACTCATGGCTGCCAATGTGTGTGAGCCACCTTCCAGCAGATAGACATGTACCTTCTCGGCATCGATATTGGGATAATCCTTCGGCAGAATCTCACGGGTCATCTCGGCAAAGGCTCCCGCCAACTCCACACCGGTGGCACCACCTCCCACAATCACGATATTGTAGAGTCCCTCCTTGTTCTCCGCATAAAGAAGCTTTTCAAAGTTATAGAGGATGTAATTGCGAACGTTGATGGCCTGATATGTTGACTTCAACTCCAGTGCATGCTCCTGGGTGGCGCTGTTACCGAAGAAATTGGTACGGGTACCGGTGGCGATCACTAAGTAATCAAAAGCAAACAATCCGATGTTGGTCTCTACAACCTTCTTTGCATCATCAACGGCAAGCACCTGTGCCAGACGGATACGCACATCTCTTCTTTTCTGAAATATCTTGCGGATGGGAAACGAGATGGTGGCCGGTTCAATTTGTGATGCGGCCACCTGGTAAAAGAGTGGCGGAAATTGGTGATGATTGATCTTATCGATCACCATGATGTCATACACTCCCTTGGGTAAGTGATTGACGAACTGCAATCCACCAAAGCCGCAGCCAACCACAACAATCTTCTTCTTCATATCGCACAATTTGAATGGTGAAATGGTAAAACAATCCGTCAAGAAGAATTGTTGCAAAAAAAAAGCGCTACGAATCACTCGCGGCGCTTTCTTCATGTTTAACATTTTAAAAATCACAGCTTCACTGCAAATCAGATCATCGACAGAGGTTGCAGATCTCTGTCTGACTGACAACCATCCCTGCAGTGTTTCGATGGGGAGGGATGAAGATTCACTTCATCCCCCTGGTTGAGGATTTACTCCTCCCCTGTCTTTTCGGCTTCTGCCTGTGCTGCTTCAGGCTGCGGGAGCTCTTCTTCCTTTACAGTTTCCTGCTTGGGTGCTGTCTCCTTCTTTTTAGCCTCTTTGGCTTTTGGTGCCTTTGTTGCTTCCGCTTCAGGTGCTGAAGAAGTAGCGCCCTTTCTGCGTGAACGACGTGTCTTGGCCTTCTTGGCACCGCCATCACCGAGCATATTCTCGTTGAAGTCCACCAATTCAATAAAACACATGGCTGCGTTGTCACCAAGACGGAAACCTGTCTTGATGATCCGGGTGTAGCCTCCCGGACGATCTGCAACCTTCTGTGATACAGTCTGGAACAATTCCGTAACGGCGGTCTTGCTCTGCAGCAAGCTGAAAACCTCTCTCCGTGAGTGGGTAGTGTCTTCCTTGCTGCGGGTGATGATAGGCTCCACGAATTTTCTCAGTTCCTTGGCTTTGGGAACGGTGGTAAAAATGCGTTTGTGCATGATGAGGGAGGTAGCCAAATTGGACAACATAGCCCCACGATGTGCAGTCTTACGCCCTAAATGATTAAATTTCTTATTATGTCTCATTGCAGTTGTTAGTCTTTATCTAATTTGTATTTCGAGGTATCCATCCCGAAGGAGAG
>JAAZLV010000115.1 GCA_012799155.1 Bacteroidales bacterium
AAACTTACCTGGTACTTTAAAATTCTCTGAAAAATTTTGTCAATTAAAAAATATGTACTACTTTTGAACATTGATATATGTATATATGTTCATATATTGGTATTATGAAAAAAGTGATGAAACAACAGGAAACAGTGGAAATAGATTTAGATCGCACCTATTTTGAGGAGGCAGCCTATATGTTAAAGGCTGTCGCAAACGAAATACGACTCTGTGTGGTGATGCAGCTGACCCGTGCGGAAGAGAAAACCGTTTCGGAGTTGATGGAGGGGATGAATTGCGAGCAGTCATTGCTTTCACATCATCTAACCGATATGCGGGCAAAAGGGATTCTTCAGTGTCGGAAAAGTGGAAAAAATAACTATTATTCATTGAAAGACAGGCGATTCTCCAATGTGCTCCGATGTCTGGTCAGTTGTGGAGACGGTCATAATGCAGATGGTAAAGTGTGACATCATTAATTGAATGAGATATGAGTCTTAAAGAAAAGAGTAAGAATTTTTTACTGAAGCATTGGTTAAAGATTGCCGGTGTTGCCGTGGGTGTGCTTGGAGGATATCTCTACTACTATTATGTGGGGTGTGTATCAGGTACCTGTCCCATCACCTCCAATCCTTACCGTATGATGATCTACGGGGCACTGATTGGATATCTGCTGTTTGATATTTTTTCAAAAGATGGCAGTAGCAAAAAGAAACAAGAGAACGTAACCCCTAACGAATAACAAATATAACAATGAGAAATCTGACCAAAACCTTGATGGCTGTAGCCCTGATCTTTGTAGTAGCATCATGTGGCAACAGTACCCAAAAAAGCGATTCTAATGAGAACGCAGCAAAAGAGACAACAAACACAATAATAAATTCTGACAATAGTATGACAAAAACAATTAAACTGACAAGAGCCGACTTTCTTACCAAAGTGGCAAACTACGAAGCCAACCCTGAAAAATGGGAGTATCTGGGCGACAAACCCTGTATCATCGATTTCTACGCCGACTGGTGTGGTCCCTGCAAGATGGTTGCTCCCATTCTGGAAGAGCTGGCAGCCGAATATGAAGGTGAGATTTATATCTACAAGGTAGATACCGAGGCCGAGCAGCAGCTGGCTGGAGAGTTTGGCATCCGCAGCATCCCTTCGCTGCTCTTTTGTCCCATGGGTGAAGCACCCCAGATGGCTCAGGGTGCACTTCCGAAGGATGCATTCAAGCAGGCCATCGAAGAAGTATTGCTGAAAAAATCATAAAATTTGACTGTTATGGAAGAGATGTTTTTTGAAAGCAAAAGCAGATTCGGCTTCAGTGAGACACTTCAGAAACTCTCCGATTTGATTCCGGAGAGCGGGTGGAAGGAGATCTCGGTGCTCGATCTGCAGGCAATCATGAAGAAAAACGGCAAAGAGATTCTGCCAGTGAAAGTGGTTGAACTCTGTAAACCGGACTACGCTTACCGCTTGTTGTCGGATGACACCCAGCGCATCTATTCCAATATGCTGCCATGCCGCATCTCTGTTTATGAGAAAAGTGACGG
>JAAZLV010000116.1 GCA_012799155.1 Bacteroidales bacterium
CCCAGGTCGCCCACACGGAAGTAGATGGCACTTTTTCCCAAATCTATCATTACGGAGGGGGATGGTTCATAAGTCTCGGGACTGGTACCGGGGGGTACAAGCGTATTGACACGATAATCACCGCCCACCAGCTGTTCCAGGAAGTAGCGCTGAGGCTCTATGGTGACGGTGAGGAGTGGTTTCTCCGTCTCACTCTTGTTTTTGGAAGCATTGCTGCAGGCAACAGTCAGTAATAGCGTCAGGAGTATGAAAAAATATTTCTGCATAGGTTGATATTGAATAACAAAAGTACGAATTTTAGAGAGCCGGAGGAAATAGTAAACAAAGTTTTCCTACTTTTGTTTCACCATACAACGATGAGAACCATATTAGAAACCACTGAAGATGGGTCGCATACCCTTTACGTGCCGGAACTGGAGGAGCATTACCATTCCACCCACGGCGCCATACAGGAATCGATGCATGTCTTTATCGATGCAGGGCTTCGGCATTGCAACAATGAGCACATTCACCTGCTGGAGATCGGATTCGGCACGGGACTGAATGGCCTGCTGACCCTACTGGAGGCGGAAAAACTGCATAAGAAACTCTTTTATCACTCGCTGGAGCGATTCCCGCTAACTGAGACTATTGCAATGCAACTGAACTATCCTGAGCAGATTACAATGGGATCTGCAACTCCGCCACTGCAGGATGAGAAGAGACTTACCCTGTTGTTTCACCAGTTGCATCTATCACCCTGGGAGAGGGCAACAGCCATCACTCCTTCCTTCACCCTACTGAAGGAGGAGGGCGACTTCAGTCACCCCGAACAGTTTCAACCATCACGACAGTATGAGCTGATTTACTTTGATGCCTTCGCCCCTGAGAAACAACCGGAGATGTGGCAGGATAAGATCTTCAGACGGCTTTATGCCCTGTCCAGTGACAATGGCATCCTCACCACCTACTGCGCAAAGGGTGCGGTGCGACGGATGCTACAATCCGTCGGCTTCACCGTGGAGCGCCTCCCCGGTCCCCCGGGAAAAAGGGAGATGCTGCGGGCCACGAAAGTGAAGTAGTTTCACTTTTCCACCTGAACAAGATGGCGCTAATGCTTGTTTTTAATATCTATTATACGTCATCACATTAAAAATCAAGCATTATGAAACCTGGAATTCTCTTTCTTGCAATGACTCTACTTTTGACCCATCAGCTGCTGGCGGGGGACTACGAAAAAGACACTTTCCGCACCGACAACGGCAAGGAGGTGGTGATCACCTTTATCAAGCATGGATCACTGATGCTCAGCTATGATGAACTGCAGATACAGGTGGATCCGGTGACCATGTTTGCCGACTACACTACTTTCCCGAAGGCCGATTTCATCCTGGTAACCCATGAGCATGGCGACCATCTCGATGCAAAGGCAATCGATGCACTGACGAAAGAAGAGACGCAGCTAATCCTGAACCCCTCCTCGCAGGAGATCCTGGGCAAGGGAAAAGCAATCCGCAATGGAGAGCGGCTGCAACTGACCCAAAAGATAAGCCTGGATGCTGTCCCTGCCTATAATACCACCCCGGGTAGGGAGCAGTATCATCCCCAACACCGTGACAACGGCTACATACTCACCATCGACGGGCTGCGAATCTATATTGCCGGTGATACCGAAGACATTCCAGAGATGAGTGAGCTGAAGATGATCGACATCGCCTTTCTGCCGGTGAACCAGCCCTACACAATGACCGTGGCACAGGCAGCAAGCGCTGCCAAAATGTTCTCTCCCGATGTGCTGTACCCCTACCACTTTGGCGAAACGGATGTGAAGCCTCTTGCAGAACAGCTCAAAGAGAGTGGCATCGATGTCCGTATTCGGAAAATGGAATAGATTATGTTTGCAGATGTGCAATAAAATCTCTTCTTTTGCTGTAACGAAAAGCATATGACCGAAATTGCGGCACGGCTCGAGGCAGCCGGCAAGGAGTACAAGACGGGTGAATCGACCATCGTCGCATTGCAACCCACCACTACCGAGTTCCGAAAGGGTGAGATCACCCTGATCGTCGGGCCCTCCGGCTCGGGCAAGACCACCCTGCTCTCACTGCTGGGGTGTGTAATTTATCCCACCATGGGAAAGGTGTGGGTGGGTGACACCCGCGTAAACGACCTCCCGGAGCGGGAGCTGGCGCAATTGCGCCTGCGACGGATAGGCTTCGTCTTCCAAGGATTCAACCTGCTGGCACCCCTCAATGCATTAGAGAACGTGATGCACCCGCTGCTGTTGCAGGGGGTGAGCCGTCGCGACGCGCGAAAGCAGGCGATGGAGCTGATTCACACGTTCGGCATGCAAGAGAGAATTCACAACCTGCCTCGCAACCTGAGTGGTGGCCAGCAGCAACGCATCGCAATCGCCCGCTCGCTGATCACCGACCCGCAGCTGATACTCTGCGATGAGCCCACCGCCTCGCTCGACCATAACAGTGCGAAAATGGTGATGGATATGCTGAGTCAGCTTTCCCTCGAGAACAGGGCAGTAATCGTAGTGACCCACGATGTGCGGCTGAAGAAGTATGCCGACCGCACCATCTACGTCTCCGAGGGGATGATCAGTGACACCGCCATTGAAGAGGAGTTTTAGTTTACGGAATCCTTTTTGAGCCCTTGAGATGGAAGTCTTAGATTGAACGATGATACGCATAATGAAGAAACATCAGATTGGCTGGTTGTCGGCCATATTGCTACTAACAGCCTGTGGCAACAGGAACGAAAAAAACAGCACACCCGCAGCAGAGCCCCTCTCCATCAATCAGGTGGTGGGGATCGGCAAAGTGATCCCGCAGGGAGGCGTGGTGGAGCTGGCTGCTCCCGCCTCCGGCATTGTGGAGAAGCGCTACTTTGAAGCAGGAGATAAGGTCGCTGTAGGTGACCTGATCCTGGTGCTGGAGAAAAATGTGGAGACCCTCTCCCTGCAGGAGAGTGATGCCGGCATCGCCACGCAACAGCTGCAGGTGGAGTCGGCACGGCTGGCGCTGGAACAGGAGCGAATCGTACTGGATGATCTGCGGCGACGTCATGTGGATGCGGCTGAGCTGCTTACAATGGGGGCCGTTACCGGTGAGGAGGTGCGCCGCCTGCAAAAGGAGCTGGACCAGGGCACCGAGCAGTTGAAGAAAGTGGAGAACGACTACCGCTTGCAACAGTCCCGACTGCGGGAGATGCAAACAGCACGCGCTGCACGGGAAAACGACCTGTCACGACGCTCCTTCCGAGCACCTGCCGGGGGCACGTTGCTCACACTCACACCTCGTACAGGAGAGGCGGTGACGATGCATCAGCCCTATGGCCGTATCGCACCCGAAAGTCCTCTGGTAGTGATGGCCGAGATCGATGAACTGTTTGCCGACAGGCTGGCGGTGGGGCAACGCTGCAACATTTACCTCCCGGGTGATAGCAACATTGCCACCTCCGGTAGAATCGCGCGCCTCTCACCCGACCTGAAGCGCAAGTCGCTCTTCTCTGACAGTGGTAGTGACCTTGAAGACCGCCGTATACGGGAGATAGAGGTGTTGCTCGATGAGGTGCCACAAACACTGTTCATTGAGTCGAAAGTGGAATGCAGGGTAGAGTTAAACTAATCTCACATGTTCACTACAGCCTACAAATTTGTCCGTTTCGAAAAGTCCAAGAGCATGGGCATCCTCACGGCCATCATCATCAGCATCTACCTGATCGGCATCGAGCTGGGGATGTTCTTCTATCTGGCCAATCTGATCGGGGGACTGGTGGGAAATGCCAACCCAGACTATGCACAGGTGTTCGTGGTGAACCGGCAGACCGAGAACGCCAACCAGCTCTCACCCTTCGACGTGCGGTGGATCAACCAGCTGCGCAGCATCGAGGGGGTGGACGACACCCACGGCTTCGTGATCACTCCCGTTACGGTCAAATTCCCCAACGGCAAGGATGCCCCCGCCATGATCGTCGGCTCAGCCTACCCAGCCCTTGCGGCTGGACCCAGCTCTGGGCTGATCGAAAGTGGCTCGCTGCACGACCTGGCAGCACCGGAGATCGTGTCGACCGATTATTACGATAACAAGGCGCTGCGATATGAAGTGCAACGGGGTACCCGCTTCGAGATCAACGGCAAGGCGGCCACAGTGGGTGTCACCACACGACATGCCAAGGGGTTCAACGCACCACTGCTCTACACCACACTCGACAAGGCCCGTTATTACTCAGGACTGTCGGAGACTATGGTGAGCGGCATCATCGTCACCGTACGCAATCCTGAAGTGATTGAACCGGTGGTCCGTCGCATCAACCGGACTGCACCCGACCTGAAGGCATGGCCTGCGGAGGTGCTCCGCACCGGAACCATCGTCAACGTAATGACCGCCAACAACATGGGTATGAGTTTTGCCACACTGGTCATCTTCGGCATCATCAGCGGCTTCTTCATCATCGGCCTCACCATGTACTCCGCCACCTACGACCGAATCAAGGATTATGGCACCCTCAAGGCAATTGGTGCCTCAGGCCGTTACATCACCAGCCTGGTGGTCGCCCAGTCGCTGATCTATGCTGTGACCGGCTTCCTGGTATCGCTTCTGCTGCTTCTCATCTCCAAGATCGGGATGGCCAAGGCGGGACTGATCATCAGCCTCTCGCCCCCCCTGCTCACCTTCCTCTTTTTGATGACACTGCTCATCTCGGTAGGCAGCTCCTATTTCTCCATCAACAAGCTACGGAAGGTGGAACCCTCATCCGTATTCAGATAAACTGTGAAGCCATGAAGAGACCTATCACCCTGTTACTGTTGCTCACTATCACCCTGCTCCTGTCTGCGCAGGAGTTGAACCTTGAACGGTTGACGTTGGAAGAGACAATCGCCTACGCACTGGAGCATGCACCCGAACGGATCAGACAGAAACTGCTGGTGGGTGAGGCGGAGATACAACTCGATGAAGCCCGTCTGCAGCACCTGCCCGACATCTTCGCGTCGGTCGATCTGCGTCGCAACCTGATCATCCCCTCCACACCGGTGCCTGCCAATCTCTTCGACCTCAACGCATCGGAGGATGAACTGATGTACCTGCGGTTCAACACATCCTGGAATGCATCGGCAGGACTCAACCTCAACTACGACCTCTTCAGTCCGGAGAAGGTGCACCGCGTGGGTGAGCAGAAGCAGCAGCTGAAGATCCAGCAATATGATGAGATGATATCAGACAGGGAGCTGCGGGAGCAGATTGCCATCGCCTATGCCGAGTGTGTGATCGCAAAGGAACAACTTCGCTCCTGCAGGCAGGATACATCCTATTATGCCCTGCTACTGCGGAACGCCGGTGATCTCTACAAAAAAGAACAGCTTTCCCTGGTGGAGAAAAATGAGATACTAAAAGCCTATAATGAATCTAAGGCAAACTTCCTGCGTGCAGAAAAGATTGCAGCCGATTCAGGGGCCAACCTGCTCTTCCTGGCGGGGGCTAAGGTCACACCCCAAACAGTAGCGGCGTTGCAGCTGGAGGAGGATATCCCTTCCCTGCTAGCTAAGATGGATCAGCCTGCATCCACAACTCTGACCGGGAAGGAGATCGAAGTGATGAAACAAAATGAGAGGATGTCGCTAGCAGCCATGCGCACCCGTTCGGCAGAATGGAAGTATGCCCCCACGCTCACACTCAATGGTTACCTGGGTACCAACTATTACAACAATGAACTGCAGCTCTTCAACGACCGTTACTGGCGTGGCAACAGCTACCTCGGTCTTTCGCTGAAGATACCCATCAGCCAGTCTCTGAGCACTGCCAAAGAGGTGTCACGACTCAGGCTGCAACAACGACTGGAAGAGGCAAACCTGCTGGAGATACGCAACCGCCAGGAGAAGGAGCGGATGGAGGAGGCGTCGCAGCTCGTGGTACTGCGTGAGAGCTATCGCCTCAGCGAGAAGAACCTGGTATTGAGTATGCAGAACCTAAAGGCAGCACAAATGCAATACGAAAAGGAGTATATCCTGCAAAAGGAGCTGCTCAGCGAACAGCTGAAGGCACAACTTGCCATGCAAAGCCACCTCCAGGCCGCCTACGACCTGTTCACCGGACTTGTCTCCATGAAGCATTAAAAAGCCCAATCCTGCTCCTTACGGCGCACGATTGGGTATTGAATTGCGGAAAGAAAGGGATTCGAACCCTTGGTACCCGTGAGAGTACAACGGTTTTCGAGACCGCCCCGATCGACCACTCCGGCATCTTTCCTGTTCAGGATACAAAATTACACTTTTTCTGCGAAAGAAGTGCAACCCAGTAACCATTTATTGCTTCAGCGACTTCAATGCCTCCGCTGTTGCGTCCAACAAAGGGTCGATGGAGATGGGTGCTCCCACAGCTTGTTGCATCCATTGCTGGGGGATGATGCTCCCTTGGGTATACATCCGTTCGATTTCCTCTGCCAGGTTTTTCCCCTTCACCTGTTGCTCAATCTGGAAATCAATCAGGTGACCCATCGGATAGTTGGGCAGGTAGAGCGGGTAATCGATCATGTGGGAGTAGATGCCGAGCAGCATCTCATCTTCACCCCCCAGTACACCGGCATAGTAACTGTTCCACACCTCTTTGGCAATGTCGATCACCGCCCCCTTGAGCTGAACCGCCGTGGCATCGGGATGTGCGTATAGCCACTCCCATACACGAATATCGACCAGCGAGACACCCATGATCTCGTAGGCGGACCAAAAACTACTAAGGGCAAGCCAATGCGCCTCGTCGGGGTTGCTGTTCTTCAGGCCCAACAGTTCCAGGTCGCGCTTCTGGAAGAGGAATGCCACCGCCTCAGTGAACGAGGTGTTGGGTACGCCATTCAGCATGTAGTAATCCACATCGTTCATGGTGATGGTCTGCTCCACATTGTGTCCGAACTCATGCACGGCGATGTTGTACCCCTTGTAATCCATTCCTCCCTCACCTATACGGGTGCGGAGACGCGAAAGATCATTCCGCATGGCGGCGCCCCAAGCGTGTCCGGCACCTCGGGAGGCATCGACAGTGATCAGCGAGGTGATCTCATTCGCTTTCTCAGGGTTCCAGCCCAACTTCATCAGGATGTGGGGCAGGTCATTTTCCAGAGCCGCCGCATTGGGATACTTACTCGAGGTGAGCGCTGTCAGCTGCTCCTCGGGGATCCCGTCTCCACCTTTGAAACCGTTGTACCAGATATCAAACGGCTCCAGCTCCCTTCCCAGTCGTGAGGCGATAAAGGCGGCCACCTCCTTCACCTGCGGTGAGGAGAGCAACCCCACGAAGAGGGTCTCCACATCTTTCTGCAACACCTCCATTGTGCCGTCGAAAGCACGGGTCAGCTGGGTGGGATAATGGGGGGAGTAGGCGTCGAGCTGACGCATGGCGTGAAAATTCTTCAGAAACACTTCATAGCGGCGCGTCTCTTCAGGGGTACCCTGTACGATCTCTCCGGCAGCGAAGAGCTCATTGGTCATCGGGTTCCAGGTGTGGGATCCGTTGTTGATCACCTCCATCGGAATGGACTGGTCGATGATGCGCTGCATCACCTTGTAGATCATGCGCTGCTTCTCCACTCCCCGAACCTTGTCGGCATAGTTCGACTTCAGCTCGTCGCGCAATCCCCAGTGTGTGATCAGCTTCAACCCTTCGGGAAAGAGCTGTTCACCAGCATCGTTCCGCAGGTGATCCATCAAAATATTGTAGTCGGAGATATAGGCATCGGCCTCCGTCAATGTCTTGGAGATATCCTGCTGTATGGCTGCTGGCACACGGGAGATAAAGCGGTCCCCCATACGGGCATAGGCCCATTCTTTCCTGCTCCATCCTGTGCCCTGCTCCGTCTTCTCCTCAAGAGAATAAAAGGGGAAGTTGAGTGCTGTAAGGAAGGCTATCTTGTTGTCATATAAGTCGTCGGTAAGATGTGCCGACGCATCGTAACTACCGAACATCATATCCACTGGCGTGATGGCAGGCCCTTCCAATTGTAGCGGCATCTTGAGCTCCACATCCATCTTGTGAAAGTATCCGCCCATCACCTCGAAGTTTCGTTCCAGCGTGGTGAACAGCGTGGCACGTGCTGTGGTGTCGGCCACAAACGAGCGTTTGCAGAACTGGGCAAACGCTTCGGCATCGCCATCCGTCTCTCGCCAGAGGGCAGCCACCTGCGCGACTCCACGCCCGATGCGGAATGCGGAAGCCTCGCCGAGTGAGTCATTCAATTGTGCGATCACTTCTTCGGTCTGGTCAGCAGTGATAAATGCTGCTTGTTTCATATCCTGATTCATCTTCTGATTGTTTGTACATGCCGCCAGTAGGGTTACCACCATGACAGTGGCAATGAATGTGTTTAGCTTCATAAGACTCATTTTTTTTCAAAAATAGCACAATTTTCCGAATCAACCGAACGGCTGAAGGCAAACATTTTATACTTCAAATGCGTTTCACCTACTGTGAATCACAAATACCCCATACAAATTCTCCTGATCTTATGAACCGACGAACATTTATTAAAAGCTCATCCCTGGCGACGGCAGGACTGGCAACAGGATTATCCGCTCCTTTATTTGCTAACGATCACGACAAGAAACTGAAGATCGGCCTGATCGGCAGTGGCTGGTATGGCATGGTGATCGCCAAGGCGGCACTGGAGGCCGGTGGTGTGGAGGTGATCGCTGTCGCCGATGTGGACAGCCAACATCTGGCGAACAGCCTGAACGAACTGACATCACTGCAGGGCAGTCGTCCGCAAGGGTTCAAGGATTACAGGGAGTTGCTGGAGACAAGTGGTCTCGAGGCGGTATTGATCGGTACGGTTACACACTGGCATGCACTACAGTTCATCGCCTCCAGCCAAAAAGGGCTACCCGTCTATTGTGAGAAGCCTCTGGCCTACGACATCGAGGAGGGCAAGGCGATGGTGAAAGCGGCCCGCGAGGCGGCCAACATCGTACAGATAGGCTTTCAGCGGCGACAGAACAAGGCGTTCAGCAGGGCAAAGGAACTGATCGGTGAAGGCAGGATCGGTAAGGTGCACCAGATAGAAGCACAGATCCACTACAATCCCAATATTGATGACACCACCATCCAGGATCCACCGACATCACTCGATTGGGATGCCTGGTGCGGACCGGCACCGCTGCTGCCCTACAGTCCCTCCAAGGGCCATATGTCGTGGCGCTTCGAGAGGGCCTACGGCAATGGACACCTGGTGGACTGGGGCATCCACAACATCGACATCATCCGCACAATCATGGGGTACGACATGCCCACCTCAATTGAAGCCCAGGGAGGCATCCATGCACTGCAGGGATTGACCAACACCCCCGACACGTTGAGGGCGACGATGCTGTTCGGTGAGGTACCTCTCATCTGGCAGCACCGCCTCTGGGGCACGGGTGAAATTGACCCACAGTACAACAACGGCATCTTCTTCCATGGTGAAAAGGGCAGCCTCTTTGCCTCCGACAACCGACTGGTGTTAAAACCGGCAGGTCGCAATAGCCGGCAGGAGGTGATGGAGATTCCTTCCCCCCGCATGCAAGAGGAACATGTGGTGGAGTTCATCAGGGCGGTAAAAACGGGAAATCCTGGACTGATCAGCTGCACCATCGACTCTGCCTTCCGCTCCACCGCTACGGTACAGTTGGCGATGATCGCCTACGAAACCGGCAGCAGGGTAAAGTGGGATGGAGAACTGCAGACCATCACCGGCAACGAGGCAGCAGCGGCAATGCTCTCGCGTCCCTATCGCGAAGGGTACCAGCGGCCGTAGTTATCCCCCCACAGGAAAGAGACCTCTACGGTCTTCAATTTTTTTTTGCAGCAGCTTTTTGTGGATATTCTCGTACCGAAACGATAAAAGATACCATTACTTCTCGATCGCCGGGTATTTCAGGCTGTGTTTCCCATTGTGCCTTTATCGTGCTTGCTTGGGAAAAAAAGTACGCAGTGAATAAAATTTTAAACAAGTATTCATAGGCTATAAATTATTTTGTTAAAGTCATACACATTGATTCAAGTTTCGCAAGTAATAATTCAGATTGCAAACCGAGAGTCGTTGGCTAAATCAATCAAGACTTTTAGTTGACTATTGTTGAGAAATCTATACATGCAATGAACAATTGTGAAGATATTTGACTTTACCTTTCTGTTACGGGCTTATCATTAACTGAAGACCGTAAATCTTGAACGATTTAGAGGATTACAGTAATAACAAATAAACGTATGAGATCAACCTTCACCCTTGTGTATTTAATTATCACCGCAGTGCTTTCCGGACAGGAAAGTGAGATTGTTGCCAAGAGAGTCGTTCCACAGAAAGCGGAAACCGGCTACGCCTTCACCGAAGGCCCCGCTGTCGCCAAAGATGGCAGTGTCTACTTCACCGACCAACCGAACGACCGCATCTACCGCTGGGATGAACAGGAGGGCATCTCCCTCTGGCTGGAGGGTACCGAACGCTCCAACGGTTTGTACTTTACCCCCGATTACAAGCTGGTAGCGTGTGCCGATGAGCAGAACAGGATCATCCTGTTTGAGAGTCGTGAGGAGCGGAAGGTGCTGCTGGAGGGGTTTGAGGGAAAGCAACTGAACGGACCCAACGATCTCTGGATCGCACCAAACGGTGATATCTACTTCACCGATGCCTATTACCACCGGCACTACTGGCCGGAAGGTCAACGCGAAGAGCAAGTGGTTAGGGGTGTCTACCTTCTAAGACCAAATGGAATGGTCACCCGGGTGATTAACGACTACAAGCAACCCAACGGCATCATCGGCACTCCCGACGGCAAAACACTCTACGTGGCCGATATCGAAGATCGAAAAATCTGGCGATACGACATCCTGCCTGACGGATCCCTGGAGAACAAGACATACTTTGCCCCGCACGGATCGGACGGGATGACAATCGACAACCGGGGCAACATCTACCTGACAATGGGTAAGGTGTGGGTCTACTCACCAGAAGGGGAGCTGATCAGTGAGATTGAGGTGCCGGAGAGTCCCTCCAACCTTTGCTTTGGCGGGGAGGAGCGTAACATCCTTTTCATCACCGCTCGCACCTCGGTCTATACCCTCAAAATGAATGTCAAAGGGGTGCAGTGAATGACCAATCTCGCTGTTTAAAGGTAGTGAAAGCGGTTATTTTATTATTTTTGTAACAAACTAAACCATAAACTGAAACGATATGAATGAAATCGACAAGTATGTTAAAACCCACGAACAGCGTTTCCTCGACGAGTTGTTCGAGCTGATCCGCATCCCCTCCATCTCATCTCTCCCGGAACACAAGCCCGACATGTACCGCGCAGCCGAGAAATGGAAAGAGCTACTGCTGGCAGCGGGAGCCGACAAGGCTGAGGTAATAGAGACCGACGGCAATCCGGTGACCTACGGAGAAAAGATTATCGACAAGAATGCCCCCACTGTGCTGGTATATGCTCATATGGATGTGATGCCGGTGGACCCTGTTGAGCTTTGGAAGACCAAGCCGTTTGAACCGGTAGTGAAGGATGGCAGAATCTGGGCGCGTGGTGCCGATGACGACAAGGGACAGAGCTTCATGCATGCCAAGGCATTCGAGTACCTCGTTCAATCGGGCACGCTAGGGTGCAATGTCAAGTTCCTCATTGAAGGAGAAGAAGAGGTGGGATCACCCAACCTGCCCAAGTTCTGCAAGAAACACAAGAAGATGCTGCAGGCCGATGTGATTCTGGTCTCCGACACCTCAATGATCGCTCCCGACGTGCCTTCCATCACCACGGGACTGCGTGGACTGGCCTACTGGCAGGTAGAGGTGACCGGTCCAAACGTGGACTTGCACTCGGGTCTCTTCGGCGGTGCTGTGGCCAATCCGATCAACGCGCTGGCGAAGATGATCGCACAGACGATGGATGATGAGGGACGTATCCTGATACCCGGTTTCTATGACGATGTGGTTGAGGTATCAAAAAAGGAGCGTAACATGATGGCAAAGGCACCTTTCTCTGTGAGCGACTACAAGAAAGCACTCGGCGTGAAAGAGCTGTTCGGAGAGAAAGGGTACAGCACGAACGAGCGTACCGGTATACGGCCTACTTTCGACGTCTGCGGTATCTGGGGCGGCTACACGGGTGAAGGTGCCAAAACGGTACTCCCGTCGAAAGCCTATGCCAAGATCAGTACCCGCCTGGTGCCCAACCAGGATCATAACAAGATCGCGAAGCTCTTCGTGAAATACTTCGAGTCGATCGCTCCCAAGTCAGTCAAAGTGAAGGTGGAATACCTCCATGGAGGCCCATCCTATGTCTGTCCCATCGACCTGCCGGCCTACCGTGCAGCGGAGAAGGCCTACAGCGAAGTTTATGGCAAGGAGCCTGTGCCGGTCCGCTCCGGTGGCAGCATCCCCATCATCGCCACCTTCGAGGAGATTCTCGGCATCAAGTCGGTGCTGATGGGCTTCGGCCTGGGATCAGACGCGATCCACTCCCCTAATGAGAACTTCCCGCTAGAGCAGTTCTACAACGGCATCCGCACCATCCCACTCTTCTACAAGCATTTTGCAGAGCAGATGAAGAAGTAGGGACAATGCATATGCACATTCAAAGTGATTCCGCAGTACCTGAATAGCAAAAGGCTGCGGAATCTTTGTTTATGATTGTATGCTGGTTTGATTCCCGACAATCACGTAGGCTGCGTAGCGGGTGACGTCGGTGATCGGCGTGAGTGAGAGGTAGCCGGAGGTGATGATTCCCTGCTGCACTCTGAGGGGACGTTCCTGCTGCATCTGATGATGATGCAGCAACGCGCTACCCGCCTTTTTAAAATAATCAACCGTAAAGGTTCCCTTACCATCCTCCCCCATGAATTGGTTGTGGAAATTGCGTGCCACCATTCCCATGTTCATTCGCATGTTGATCTCCACACACGGCTGTATACGGTATCCCGCTTCGGTCACACAGACCATCATATCCACGCCCGCATATCCGGTATAGTGCGGGAAGGCAGCAGAAAGCTTGACAGCAAGGGACGTGCGTAAATCTTTTAAAATGCTTACAGGAACAAAATCAGACAGCATCTCTGCAATCCGGGCATCTGAGAGCAACTCGTTGCCGAGGTAGGCACCCGAGACTGCTGCCCGGAAAAGCGAATAGCCGGCAAAGCGGACATTCCCTTCTTCGAGGTAGAACTCCATTGCGAAATCCTTTACCCTGTTCAGTATCGGCTCTGCCACTACCCCTCCCTGTTCGCGGATCACTCTCCGGCACCAGTCGGTTTGCTTGTCGGTGATGCTGCCTAGTACACGGACCAACCCTTTACCGCTTCCGGAGAGCGGCATCTTCAACAGCTTGTCCCCCGGAAAAGAGGAGAGATATCGCAGCAGCTCATCCAAAGAGGTGAAATGATGTGATTCGCCATAGAAGGCAGGCTCCTCTTCCTGCAGTTCACGAAGCATGCGCACCGCATGCCGCCGGTCAGAGTCGTTTCGCAGTTGCAACAATTCGTCGGTTGAGGGCAATCGCTCCTCCTGTATTCCGCAGGAGATTAGTCGTTTTCGCAACGAGGGGTTCCAGCCCCAGGGTATGATGGGTTGGTTTGGATATTTGCTGATGTCAGATGTTGATATCAGCGAAGAGGTGACCGGCAGCAACTGATGCACAGCCTCGAGGTGCAGCAGGTGCTGCTCCCCCTCCGCGACAACAGGTTCGCCCCCACTATACCACACCGGCAGCAACGCCAGCTCAGCCGCCATAAGGGTAGCCGAAGCGGGCGGCGTGTAGTTGGGTGAGAAGTTGGCCAGCGCGAGGTCGTGCTCGGGATTGAAAAGATACATCTACCTATTGGTACTCCTTTACATCAATCTCAGCGTTGATTGCCATCAGGGCATTCTCCGCCAGCGCACCCATCTCATCCTGTCCCGGGTAGACATGAACCGGTGCAATGCGGTAGACACGTTCGATTACCAGGTTGCAGAACCACTTGCTGTTGGCAATGCCTCCGGTGATCAGAATCGCATCCACCTCGCCTTTCAGCACGGTACCCATGGCACCGATCTCCTTCGCAACCTGATAGGCCATCGCTTCCAGGACTTCGCGGTGTTTCTTATCGCCATCCTTCGCCTCCCGTTCGACAATATAGGCATCATTGGTACCCAGGTAAGCCATCATTCCCCCTTTTCC
>JAAZLV010000117.1 GCA_012799155.1 Bacteroidales bacterium
CTCTATGCTCATCTGGCGGTCATGTTTAACCGTTTGCTGTCATGAAGATTTTCGCGGTAGGACTTAACTATGCTTCACACAATAAAGAGATGAAGCGTACGTTTGAAAGCAGTGAGCCTGTGTTGTTCATGAAACCCGACACTGCTTTGTTGAAAGATGGAAAACCATTTTTCCTTCCTGATTTCTCAGAGGATGTTCAGTACGAAACTGAGTTGGTTGTCAGGGTGAGCCGACTGGGTAAGAACATTGCAGAGCGGTTTGCCCATCGTTATTATGACCAGCTTACGGTTGGCATCGACTTCACGGCTCGCGACCTGCAGAAAAAACAGAAAGAGCTGGGGCTGCCCTGGGAGATAGCCAAAGGATTTGATCAGTCGGCAGCTGTTGGTTCCTTTATCCCCATTGAGTCGGTGACGGCCTTACAGGATCTCAATTTCCGGCTCGACATCAATGGTGAGACCGTGCAGGCGGGCAACAGCCGTGAGATGATCTATTCGGTAGATCGGATCATTGCATTTATCAGTCGCTTTTTTACCCTGAAAATCGGTGACTTGATATTTACTGGTACTCCTGCAGGTGTTGGTCCTGTGAAGATCAATGATCATCTGCAGGGATATGTTGAAGATAGAAAACTGCTGGACTTCCGGGTGAAATGAACATCCCTGCAGCATCATATTGAACGCACATGAGAAGATTACTTGCGGCCATCATTGCCACTTTGTTGTTCTTTACCGCTATCCATGTATCCGCACAGGATTACAATCCCATTCCGGTAGCCATGCCCTCACTGCTCTTCGCTCCCGATGCCAGGGCTGCCGCCATGGGTGACGTTGGTGCTGCTACCATGCCCGACCTCTACTCACAGCATTGGAATCCAGCCAAGTATCCCTATATCACCGGTAACGCAGGTGTCTCGTTCTCCTACACACCTTGGCTGAATAGCCTGGTGAATGACATTCATCTGCTCTATGCTTCAGGTTATTGGAAACCGCGTAGTGAGGCGGCTGACGCTGTGAGTGCTTCGCTCCGGTATTTCACATTGGGTAGCATCGAGGTGGGAGACATGAATGGCGAGTTCTGGCAAACGGTATCACCCCACGAGCTGGCTCTCGATGTCGCTTATTCGCGGAAGCTTACGGAGAGCTTCTCCGGGTCCGTGACATTGCGCTATTTGCGGGCTGATTACTCTACCGGCAGTGATGAAACAACTCCCGGGAATGCTTTCGCGGCTGATATTGCGGGTTACAACGAGTCTTATGTCACCCTTGGCAGATCTGAGATGCTCCTCGGTCTTGGCTTTTCATTTTCCAACATCGGAACCAAGATTTCTTATGACGGAGGAAACAATAACATGTTTCTTCCTGCCAACATGAGGATTGGTGCATCGCTAGGCATTCCCCTGAACGAACAGCATACGCTCTCTTTCAGCACTGACCTGAACAAACTGCTGGTGCCGACACCACAGTTACAGGAAGATGGTGAAACAACAGAGGAAGCACAGGCACGAGTGGATCGCTACAACAGCATCTCATCCGTTGCAGGCATCTTCCGTTCGTTTGCAGATGCACCCGGTGGAATAGGAGAGGAGCTGAAAGAGGTGAGCTGGTCATTGGGAATGGAATATACCTACCTCAATCAGTTCTCATTGCGCACTGGTTATTACAATGAAGATCCCTACAAGGGTAATCGTCGTTACATAACCTTTGGTGCAGGTTTCAGGACTGAATCATTTCAAGTGGATGCGGCTTACCTGATATCCACCGCTCAATCCAATCCGCTCGACCAGACACTGCGCATCTCGCTGGGATTTGACCTGGAGGGAATCAGGAATTTAATGCGATAAAATATGAACATCAGAATAGGATTCGGTTACGACATGCATCGCCTCAAAGAGGGAAGGCCACTCTGGATGGGAGGCATCCTGCTCGAGCACAGCATGGGGCTGGATGGTCATTCTGATGCCGATGTGCTCATACATGCCATCTGCGATGCATTGCTCGGCGCTGCCAACCTGCGTGATATTGGCTATCATTTTCCTGACACCTCTGAGGCGTTTAAAGATGCAGATAGCAAGGAGTTGTTAAAAGAGACCATCGCGCTTCTTCAAAAAGAGGGGTATCGTGTAGGGAATATCGATACTACTGTATGTGCGGAGCAGCCCAAGCTAAACCCTCACATACCTGCCATGCAGGTAAAACTGTCGGAGCTGATGGGCATTACTCCCGACGCCGTATCAATCAAAGCAACCACCTCCGAAAAAATGGGCTTTGTGGGCCGTGAGGAGGGAATCACTGCCTATGCTGTGGTGCTGATCACCAAAATGTAGCCTGCCATGGCATGCTTCAAGTGGTTGCAGCGTTTCAGACAGTCGCGGGGATATGGTGTTCACTCTCCCTTTGCATTC
>JAAZLV010000118.1 GCA_012799155.1 Bacteroidales bacterium
CGCTCGGTTACAGAGTAACCATTCTCATCCTTGTCTCTCTGTTCATTATCGGACTTGTTGCTGTTCCTTACTATTTTTACCGAATAATCGTCGCTTTTTACAAAGACCATATCTTTAACAGGGAGAATGTGCGACGACTGAATATATTGGGTTGCATCCTGTTGGTGGTGTATCTCTTACAGATTACCTTCGACCTCTCCCTTTTTTATTACAAGAGATTCCTGATCCAGATACCCAATTATTCACTTTCAATCTACCTCTCCGGGGCTGAATGGCTCTTCATGGGCCTAATCACACTACTCATTGCGAACATACTGAAGCGGTCTGTGGAATACAAGGAGGAACAGGACCTCACCATCTAAATGAATTGAGCATATGCCGATCATCGTAAACCTCGACGTGGAGATGGCAAAGAAAAAAATCTCCCTGAATGAGCTCTCCGAACGGGTAGGGATCACTCCGGCGAACCTCTCCATCCTGAAGACCGGCAAAGCCAAAGCCATTCGATTCAGCACGCTGGAAGCAATCTGCAGGGAATTAAACTGCCAGCCGGGAGACATTCTGGCCTGGGAAGAGGAGGAGGAGGAAACAACCTAGACACACATCATAAAAAATAACAAACAGCATGAAACATTTAGAACGGGCACTTGACGGACAAAACAGCTTCTGGAAATACCTGGCGATGACACTGATCCTTTTTTTGGGAGCCTCCACCATTGGATCACTGCCGCTGGTGGTCTCGATAATTGCACATACAATCAAAAATGGAATACCGGACGTTGTTTCCGCGAATATCACCGATCTGAGCAGCTATGGCATCTCCGGCAACACAGGTTTCTTCCTCTTGTTGCTTACCTTTTTGCCTATGTTTTTTGCATTTAAGTGGCTTGTCCGCCCTTTCCATAAACGAACCATCACAGAAACAATCAACGGGAGAAACCACCTGCGTAAAGGACGTATCGGGATGGGAATGCTGGTTTGGGGAGCATTGATGAGCCTCACCCTGATCTACGGACTGATTGTCTCGCCGGAGAACTACCAGTTTCAGTTTCATTTTGGGCGCTTCCTGCTATTGTTACTAATCACTCTATCGATACTCCCTTTTCAAACTACCTTCGAAGAACTCTTCTTCAGGGGATATCTCTCACAGGGTGTGGCAGCGGCTACCCGCAGTCGCTGGGCGACTCTGATCATCATCTCACTGGCTTTCGGACTAATGCATGCCTTCAACCCCGAGGTAAAAGAGTACGGTTTCTGGATCTCCATCCCCAGCTACATACTGATGGGGATTATTCTCGGAGTGGTATCCATTTTGGACGACGGCATCGAGCTGGCAATCGGCATTCATTTCATGAACAATGCCTTTATAGCCCTGTTCACCACCCATAGCTCATCGGTCTTCCAGACCGACGCCCTTTTCAGGGTAAAGGAGATCAATCCGGTTGGGGAACTGATTTGGATGGTGCTCTATGCAGGTGTGGCGATATTGATTTTAACAAGGGTCTACCACTGGGATTTTGCAATCCTTAACCGGAAGATAAGAGTTACACCTCCTCCTCTTCCAATTTAATCTTCCTCGACTGTAGACAATTCGCAAGGAAAGTAATCCGATATAACATTGGTATTTCTATTTTTCTTATCTTTGAATGTAGAAACAACAAGAAATGAATCACAAATATCTCTTATCCACTCTCCTGATCAGTACTGCTCTCTTTACACTTAAGTCGCAGACACTTGATGATGCCAGAAGCTGGTACCTGGAAGGTCGATATGAAGAGGCATTGCCCATCATTCAACGTGCCTACCAGGATGATTCAACCCAAGCGGCATTGAATCAGTGGCTGGGTGTCAGCCTATTGAAAACCGGAAAGATATTGGAAGCGGAGCAGTATCTTAATTATGCTGAAAACAATAAGATCCCCGAGGCATCACTCTACCTTGGTGAGCTGTTTAGTAAGCTCTACCGCTTTGAAGACGCTGAGATGGCGTTTGAAAGATTCCAGAAAGCAAACCGTCGCAACAAAGAGGCACTCTCAAAGCTCGACCGTTTCCGCGAAGAGACAGAACAACTGCGCAGAAGAGTTCTCCGCACCGAAGATGTGCAGGTCATTGATAGCCTTGTACTGCCCAAAACGGAGTTCCTCAATGCTTTTCAACTGAGTCGTTCATCAGGAACAATCCTCCCCCTGAGTTCCTTTTTCAAAGAGGTGATGAATGGAAATGAAACATTATACTTCAATGAGAGGGGAGATAAGTTATATTACTCGAGGGAGAGCAAAGAAACAGGTCATGACCTTTACTCAATGGACAAGCTTCTCGAGCAGTTTGGTAACGAACAGAAGTTGCCCGAAGCAATAAACGGAGAAGACGATCAAGCCTACCCCTATGTGATGAGCGATGGACTCACCATCTACTTTGCATCCACCGGCCATCAATCACTAGGTGGCTATGACCTGTATGTAACACGATACAACCTGGCATCTGATTCATACCTCACTCCCAACCAGCTGAACATGCCCTTCAACTCACCCTTCAACGACTACATGATGGCAATCGATGAGGAAAAAGGAGTAGGCTGGTTTGCAAGCGACCGTTTTCAACCGGATGGTTACGTTTGCGTCTATACCTTCCTTCCCAATCCTCAGGTGACACTGGTTGACAATACCAACGAGCCATATGTTTATCGCAGGGCACGCATAGCTTCCATCGCAGACAGTTGGAGGGAAGGTGTGGATTACGGTTCACTGCGCACGATTGCTCAGCAGAGAAACAACAGCCAACAAGTCAGGAGTGCTGAATTTGAATTCATCATCAATGATGAAATCACATACCACAGTCTGGATGATTTCACATACAGAGGTGCACGTTCTCTCTTCTCACAGGTACTTGATCTTACAAAACAATTGGAAGAGATAAACAGAGAATTGAAGGAAAAGAGGGATCTTTATTCCAACGGTGGTGCTGCCGTCAGCTCACTCTCATCATCAATCCTTGAGCTCGAGAAGAAAAGCGAAATCATGCACCGACAAATTGAGAGATTGAGAGATGAAGCCCGTAACGAAGAAATCAGAAATCTAATCAAATAAACATACCGGATATGACGTTCGAAATATTGATTGTTGTTGCCCTGATCCTGCTGGGTATCCTATTTATGCTTGCAGAGATCTTTCTGCTGCCCGGTATCTCAATTGCCGGAATAGCTGGTGCAATCTTCCTGATCGGAGGCATCGTCTATTCCTATCTCTTCATCGGCAGTATAGCCGGCAATATAACCCTGGCTGCAACTGCCATTGCAATGGGTGCCTCATTTTTCTTGCTCCTGAATTCTAAATCATTGCGCAAAATCTCTCTCGAGACCAATATCGAGAGCAAGGTGGATAATTCAGACCTCGGTAAAATCAGTGTCGGTGACACCGGCATTGCTCTTTCAAGGCTCAATCCAACCGGAAAAGTGATGGTGAACGATCTGACAGTTGAAGGCAAGTCTTTCAATGGTGAGTTTATCGATGA
>JAAZLV010000119.1 GCA_012799155.1 Bacteroidales bacterium
ATAAAAACTGCGCAAATGTACAAAAAATGTGCAATTATTAAACAGATTGGAAGGAAATATGTTCTCACGAGGCTGTAATTTTACAGAAAATGCAGGAGAGAGACCAAAAATGGCTGTTTCAATATGCAAATGAGATGGCTTTTTTTCATCCCATCCACTAACAATCGCCTTAGTTGGCTTTTTACTGCGTATTAATTCAGTCGTAACTGACTCTAATCTGGTTCGAATATATTAGAACCATATTAGAACCATATTAGAACCATATTAGAACGAGATTAGAACCAGTAGCGAAGTAAATAGCTTGTTTCTTCCAAAAAAAGCCATCTCATCTGATGTGATGAGACGGCCTCCAGTTCAAATGTTGAGGTAGAGATCTATGCAGTGGCACCCCTTGGTTCCACCGTGATATTGCGCCAAACGATGGCGGCGATGGCAGCACCCAGCATCGGTGCCAAAATGAAGAGCCAGAGCTGCGACAGGGCGGCTCCCCCCTCGAAGAGTGCCGGGCCGATGCTGCGGGCAGGGTTTACCGATGTGCCGGTGATGGGGATACAGACAATGTGCACCAACACCAGTGCCAGTCCGATGGCCACACCGGCGAACTGGTTCAGACCGTTCTTTGCTGTGACACCCAACACCACCAGTACGAAGATGAAGGTGAAGACCGCCTCGGCCACAAATGCGGTGGTCATCGCTCCCTCGGCAAAGCCGTTGGCACCTGTCAGGGTGGTGGTGGAGCCGGAATCTTTGGCCAGGAACCAGAGAATGGCAGAGCCGATGATGGCACCGACGACCTGGAAGATCATGTACATCACGGTATCTTTTCCGTTCATCCGGCCGGTGAGGAACAGTCCAAGCGTGATAGCCGGATTGATATGACATCCGGAGATGCTGCCGATGGAGTAGGCCATGGCGACCACCGAGAGGCCAAAGGCGAAGGCTACCCCCAGGGTGCCCACTGAGTCGAAGGGCTGACCGGCCCCCGCGAATACGGCTGCTCCGCAGCCCATTAATACCAGTACCATGGTACCGATCATTTCTGCAACATACTTTTTCATGATTGTCTGTTTATTAAAGTAAAACATTTGAGTACAAAGTAGTAAGAAATTTGCAGTTCCAACCAGCAATTCCGGGAGTATGTGGTTTTACTCTACATAAAACCGACAGAGTGATAGCGTGTGATAACGGAAAACGATCTATGAGCCCTTGGTCATGCAATTTATCAACACTCTTTTATCAATTTTTATGTGAAACCTGTTGAACATTTCGGGTCCCGTTTGTTATTAAGGATAGGTTTTTACAATATGAGAGTCACATATATTTATCATAGCTGCTATCTGATCGAGTTCGGTTCCTTTTCGGTGATCTTTGACTACTACAAAGATGCAATCCGTGAAGATGGCACCACTTGGGTCAACGATTACCTCCTCGGAAAGGAGGAGGATCTCTACGTGTTGTGCACACACTCCCATTCGGATCATTTCAATCCGGAGATACTCACCTGGAAAGAACGGAAAAAGAACATCACCTACATCTTTTCGCATGATCTGCTCAGTACCGGAAAGAGTGCAGGTGCCGATGCCGTCTATCTCAGGAAGGAAGAGCGGTACAGCGACCGGCATATCAGGTTGAAAGCATTCGGTTCCACCGATGAAGGGGGATCGTTCCTGTTGGAGTGGAACAACCTTCGGATCTTCCATGCCGGTGACCTCAACAACTGGCACTGGAACGAGGAGGTCGCAAAAGAGGAGTCACTTAGTTACGAGAACAATTTCCTCTGTGAGCTGGAACTTCTGGCGGAAGAGAGCGACCGGCTCGACCTGGTGATGTTCCCGGTTGATCCCCGCCTGGGAAGCGATTACATGAAGGGAGCATCACAGTTTATCTCCAGGATAGGTGTCCGTTATTTCCTGCCCATGCACTTCGGGGAGCAATATGAGAAGGCGAACCGGTTTGCGACTGAGGCTGAACGAAACGGTGTCGTCTATCTCCCGCTGAGCCATCCGGGGCAATCGTTCGACCTGGAATAACGGTTATCCCCCTCAACCCTTTTTCAATCGTAATCAATCATTTCAATCAAATAAATATGGAAGTAAAGGCAAGATTTGACCACTACAACATCAACGTATTCGATCTCGAAAAGAGCATGGCATTCTACGACAAGGCATTGGGCCTGAAGGAGGTGAGGCGTAAAGAGGCTTCCGATGGCTCTTTTATCCTTGTGTACCTCGGCGACGGTGTTACCGGCTTCACCCTGGAGCTCACCTGGCTGCGCGACTGGGATAGGCCCTACAACATGGGCGACAACGAGCAGCATCTCTGCATGCGGGTGGAGGGTGATTACGATCAGATGCGCGCCTACCATAAGGAGATGGGAGCCGTCTGCTACGAGAACCAGGAGATGGGGTTATATTTCATCATCGATCCCGACGGATATTGGATAGAAGTATTACCTTTGAAGAAATAAAGGAAACGAATGGATTTTTTCAATTACAAACGTCGTCCCACGGTCGATGTACCTGTGGGGAGCATTACCATGGGGGGGAACTTTCCGGTGGTTGTGCAGACGATGACCAACACCGATACACGCGATACCGAGGGCAGCGTAGCCCAGTGCGAGCGGATCATAGCCGCCGGTGCCGACCTGATACGGCTCACCACACAGGGAGTCCGTGAAGCGGATAACCTGCGCAACATCCACCGGGAGCTGCGTGAGAAGGGGTATGATACCCCTCTTTCGGCCGATATCCACTTCAATCCCCGTGCTGCCCTGGTGGCGGCAACGGTGGCCGAGAAGGTGCGCATCAACCCGGGGAACTTCGTCGACAAGCAGAAGACCTTTGCCGAACTGGAGTACACTGAAGAGGAGTATGCACGGGAGATGGATAAGATTCGAGCCCAAGTGGTACCCTTCCTGAATGTCTGCAAGGAGCATGGTACCGCCGTACGCATCGGTGTGAACCACGGCTCCCTCTCCGACAGGATCATGAGTCGATATGGCGATACCCCCGAGGGGATGGTGGAGTCCTGCATGGAGTACCTGCGTATCGCCGTGGAGGAGGGATTCAACGATATCGTGATCTCTATGAAAGCTTCCAACACGTTGCTGATGACCAAGGCAGTGCGACTGCTGGTGGATCGTATGGACCAGGAAGATATTCACTTCCCGCTGCACCTTGGAGTAACTGAGGCGGGCGATGGGGAGGATGGCCGGATGAAGTCGGCCGTGGGCATCGGTGCCCTGCTGAGCGACGGATTGGGAGATACCATCCGGGTGTCGCTGAGCGAAGATCCCGAGGCGGAGGTGCCCGTAGCACGCAAGCTGGTGAACTATGTGATGCAACGCCAGGGACACAGCGCCATTGAGGGCACTACCTATCCCGGTTTCTCCCCTTTCTCCACCGACAGGCGGGAGACCGAAGCGGTTTGGAACATCGGCGGGGAGCACTTGCCGGTAGTGATCTCCGACAGGAGCCACATAAACGATATGACCATCAATCCCCATTTTATACCCGACTATATCTATGTGGGGAGCAGCGTTCCGGAAAATTTCCCTAAGGGGATGAAGTCGATCGTCGATTTTCCCGCCTGGGAGGAGCGGATCGATAATTTCCCGCTCTTCACGGTAAATAATATGACAGGGATGGGCGGTTGCAACGCACCGGTCAAGTTCCTGCGAATCTCATATCCTGAGCTGAATGAAGTGGTGCTGGCACAGATCAAAGCCGACAAGAAGGTAGTGTTGATCCTGACCACCGATCATCAGAACGGTGTGGGGGAGCAGAGGGCATTCTTCCACGCACTGCTCAATGCGGACTGTCGCGTGCCGGTGGTGCTGCAGCGTAGTTATAGCGAGAATGATCCCGAAGATATCATGATCAAGGGGGGTGTCGATTTCGGTACGGTATTGCTTGATGGTTTCGGCAACGGCATCATGCTCAGCAACGAGGGGAGCATCGCCATCACCGACCTGGATAACTATGCCTTTGGCCTGTTGCAGGCGGCCCGCGTGCGTACCAGCAAGGCCGAGTTCATCTCCTGCCCCAGCTGTGGGCGGACACTCTTCGACCTGCAGACCACCGTGGCACTGGTGAAGAAGCACTTCTCCCACCTCAAGCATCTCAAGATTGGGGTGATGGGCTGCATTGTCAACGGACCCGGTGAGATGGCCGACGCCGACTACGGATACGTGGGTGCCGAGCATGGCAAGATATCGCTCTACCGGCGCAAGGAGCTGGTGGAGAAGAATATTCCACAGGCGGAGGCGGTGGAACATCTGATCCAGCTGATCAAGGATCACGGCGACTGGACCGATCCGGAAGAATAACCAAAAAAGTAGAGGGCTGCCCATTTGGCAGCCCTCTCTCAATTTAAAAGGTTGAACTTATTTCAACTTGATATGTACCGGAGTGGGGTTGTTCAGATTGTCGCTCACGGGGCAGCGTGACTCAACCACCTCAAGCCACTTCTCGAGCGTTGCGCGGTCGGCATCCGTATCGGGGTTGATTACCACGTCGATCTCCTTATAGCCTGCCCTGTCGCTGGTCTCCTTTCCAAACAGCTTGTCCGGGTTCAACCTGCCCGCCAATTCTATCTCTAATCCCCGCAGGTTGATGTTCAACTCACGTGCCACCACGTGACACATCACGTTGAGGCATCCGGAGAGAGCTGCCAGCAAGTATTCCACCGGATTGGCTCCGTCGTTGGTACCACCCAGATCGGCCGGTTCATCTATGATCATTTGAAACGTGCGGGCTTTCACCACCGTCTTTGTTGGATTCTCCCTGTACGCTTTCACGCTAAAACTAATGTCTGCCATAAATATTCTGTTAAATTAATTTGAGTTATGCGGCGCATTCCAATTTCTTGCGAAACATGAGTGTTAATTCTGATGCAAAGGTATAGATCCAGTTTTGACACTGAAATAACACAAATGTGGTATTTTCCACACCCTCAATAAACGCCATTGCGATATTTAAATTTATCCGCATGTGATTTAAAGAGAAATCATTTGGATTTTTCCTCAAAAAACTGTAATATTGCACCCGCTTTTGGTCTCCGCTGACCAAAAACAAAGGTCCCATAGCTCAGTCGGTTAGAGCACCTGACTCATAATCAGGGAGTCCTTGGTTCAAGCCCAAGTGGGACCACTACCTTTCAACAGGCTCTCAGAAAGCGTTTTTTCCATAT
>JAAZLV010000120.1 GCA_012799155.1 Bacteroidales bacterium
CTCCGGCCAGACCTGTTCCCGCCGACTGGGGTTGCATACCTTCCTGAACAGCCAATTTCTTTGCCAGGGGGGTCATCCGTGGACGCTCCTGCAGATGTGACACCACATCTTTTTCAATGATACGCCCTTGTGGACCGGTGCCAGCAATCCGGGTGAAATCGACCGCCTCTTTCTCTGCCAGTTTTTTGGCGCGGGGTGAGATAAAAAGTTCATCGGTCACAGGAGAAAGAAGTACTCCTGCTACTTGTTTCAAATCAGGCACCTTGCTATCCACCAAATCAGTTTCAATCTTTCCGGCATCTGCTTGCTCATCTTTTGTTTGTTGAATCATCTTATGCGTATCACCCAACAATGTAGTAATATCTTCACCCGAGGTGCCGATCACCATCATATTTTCCAATACGGGCACTTCATCACCTTCTTCGTACAAACAAGCCAACAGGACACCATCGATAGGCGAAACCTCCTCGAATGAAGCTTTATCTGTTTCATAGGTAAAGAGGACATCTCCTTTTTTAACAGAATCACCTGTTTTCTTCTTCAATTCAGTGATGATACAACTCTCTACTGATTGCCCTTGCTTGGGCATGATTACTACCTCTGCCATTTTACCTATATATGATTTGAGCGTTTATCAATAAGTTGAACAAACAGGACTTGTTACAAAGATATCAAAAAAAATGACAGCTTAAACTGTCGGGATACCCCAGAATCAATCCCATTAATTGCCCACAAATGTATTCAAATAGTGATGACTGAAGTTGTAATAATTGATTTTTTAGCTATGTTTTTTGACATAATTAACCATGCTGATCACAAATAGGCAGATCAGATTAAAATAACCAGCATTAATATCAAAAACTACAGTTTTTAAATCATTTTTTTCATTGTGTTCACTATTATAAGCCCTAGATTTGCATACAATCTTTCATACACCTATTATTTAACCTCATCATGAATGAAGGCAAATTTTTCTCATTTTTAGCAATAGACCTAGGTGCAAGCAGTGGCAGAGCAATCCTGGGAACAATCCAAAACGATCAGTTGTCCATGAAAGAGATCAGGAGGTTTCCGAATCCAATCATCGAAGTGAACAACCGTCAGTATTGGGATCTTTTCTCGCTTTACCAACAAGTGATCGAATCTCTTAAAGAGGTCAGGCAGCTCACACAAACCGTCACTTCCGTTGGGATTGACACCTGGGGTGTGGATTATGTCTGTTTCGCCAATGATGGAGAACCCCTGCGAATGCCTTACAGTTATAGAGACCACCGTACGAATGGAGCAGCTGAACGTTTCTTTGACAAATTGGCAAAGAAGGAGCTCTACCAAAGGACTGGCATCCAGATCATGGATTTTAACACGATTTTCCAACTGGATACCCAACAGGAAGAAAAGGACCCAATCATCGAAATCACCGATAAGATACTCTTTATGCCAGATGCTCTCTCCTATATGCTGACCGGTAAAATGGTAACAGAGTACACCATCGCATCCACTTCACAATTAATCAATCCATATACAAGGGAAATGGATCCAACGTTGTTGGAAAAGGTTGGACTTACAACGAATCATTTTGCACCAATTGTTTTTTCCGGAAAAGAGATTGGGAACATCAGTGAAACCGCACAACACCTTACCGGCATTAAAAAGCTCTCAGTTATTGCTGTTGCCGGACACGACACAGCTTCTGCTGTATTGTCTGTACCGGCTATCGGTAAGAATTTCGCTTATCTGAGCTCAGGAACCTGGTCTCTGATGGGTATTGAGTCCGAGCAACCTGTGATTAATGAAGAGACCTATTCATTGAATTTCACCAATGAGGGAGGTGCCGATGGGACCATACGTCTCCTGAAAAATATTTGTGGCATGTGGCTCATTGAGCGTTGCAAAAAAGAATGGGACCAGGATCATCCACTCACCTATGAAGAGATAGTGGTGGCAGCAGAACATAGCAAACCATTTCAATGTTTCATCAATCCTGATGCCTCCTGTTTTGCCAATCCAACTTCTATGATCGGGGCAATCCAGGGGTACTGCCAAAAAACAAACCAGTACGTACCGGTCACCGTGGGTGAGATAGCCCGATCAATATATGAAAGCCTCGCCTTCCGCTACAGACAAGTATTGGAAAACCTGCAAAAGCTCTCCACCTTTCCAATCGAAACCCTTTACATCATTGGCGGGGGATCTAAAAACCAAATGTTAAACGCATTCACCGCAAATGCCATAGGGATACCCGTTGTTGCCGGTCCTTCGGAAGCCACCGCAATGGGTAATATTCTGCTTCAAGCAAAGGCTGCTGGTGTGGTACACAATAAAGATGAAATGCGTCGCATCGTACGAAATTCAAGTGAGCTGGAAACTTTTGAACCTGTTAACAGAGAAGAATGGGATCAACAGTATGAACAATATCTCAGTGTATACCTCGATGAATGATTGATAGGTGGCCAAGAGCAAGCAATATTGTTCACGTTGAGTTGTCTGTACAACGAAGTATTTCCAAACAATAATAAAAATTCAACCAAATTAAAATCGCATGAAAGAAGAACAGTTACAAAGAGCATATGAGGATGCAAAAGCACAATATGCGGCATTGGGTGTTGACGTTGATCAAGCCATTGAAAAGTTAAACCAGCACTCCATCTCTATTCATTGCTGGCAGGCAGATGATGTTTCAGGATTTGAGAACCCGGAAGGTGAATTGACGGGTGGGATACAAACCACCGGCAATTTCCCCGGCAAAGCACGCTCCATTGAAGAGCTCAGAAATGACTTGGAAAAGGTAATTTCCTTGATTCCGGGGAGACATCGCATCAGTCTGCATGCCACATATGGCGATTTCGGTGGTGAGTTTGTAGATCGCGACAAGGTAGAACCCAAACATTTTCAGAGCTGGATCGACTGGGCCAAAGAGAAAAATGTGATGCTCGATTTCAATTCCACTTTCTTCTCACACGACAAGGCGGACAGTGGATATACACTCTCCAATTTCGATCCCGAAATCAGACGGTTCTGGAAAGACCATCTGCGCCAGTGCAGAAAGATCGCAGCCGAGATCGGCAGACAACAGGGTGATGCCTGTATCCACAATATCTGGATACCTGATGGAGAGAAGGACAAAACGGTTTCCCGTTACGAACATAGACGCCTATTGCAGGAGTCACTCGACGAGGTACTGGCTGAAAAGATCAGCACAGAGTATCTGAAAGATTGTGTGGAATGCAAACTCTTCGGTATCGGCAGCGAAAGTTACGTGGTTGGATCACACGAGTTTTACATGGGGTATGCGGTAAAGAACAACATGACCCTCACCCTCGACGCAGGTCACTTCCATCCTACCGAAGTAATCTCCGACAAGCTCTCATCCATGTTACTGTTCGTTCCAGAAATAACCCTGCATGTAAGCCGTCCGGAACGTTGGGATAGTGACCATGTGGTGATCCTCACCGATGAACTGCTTGCCATTTCACAGGAAATTGTACGTTCCGGTCACATGGACCGGATACACATGGGCTTGGACTATTTCGATGCCTCAATTAACCGTATAGGGGCTTATGTGGTAGGGATCCGTTCGGCTCAAAAAGCGATGCTTCAAGCCCTTCTGGAACCGACTGAAAAGTTACGGGAGTATGAGAAACAAGATAAGAATTTCGAACGAATGGCCTACCTGGAAGAGCTGAAAGGAATGCCCTGGAACATGCTGTATAACTACTACTGCAATAAGCAGGGTGTACCTGTGGGTGATGCTTATATCAGAGAGATTCAGGCATATGAATCGGAGATTACATCCAAAAGAAACTAAACAATGAATACCATCATCGGTCTGCTAATTATTGCGGTTGGCAGTATGGGCCAGTCGAGCTCTTATGTCCCCATCAACAAAATCAAGGATTGGTCATGGGAGAACTTCTGGCTGGTTCAAGGTGTTTTTGCCTGGCTTGTGTTTCCCTTATTGGGAGCCTTTATGGCCAATTCTTTACCGGAACTGTTCTCGATTTACGGTTCTACCGGTGCTGCCACCTTACAGGCAGTAGGCTTTGGCGTACTATGGGGAGTCGGCGGACTAACTTTCGGACTCAGCATGCGTTACCTCGGTATCGCACTGGGACAGTCAGTAGCACTTGGCACTTGTGCTGCCTTCGGTACGCTTATCCCGGCAATGCTGACCGGAACGGATTTGCTCTCACCCAAAGGATTGATCCTGTTATTTGCCGTTGCTGTTACCCTTGTGGGCATCACTTTGGTGGGATATGCCGGCAGCCTCCGCTCACGAAACATGACGGATGAGGAGCGACGAAAAGCAATCAAAGACTTCGCACTGAAAAAAGGATTGCTCATCGCTCTGCTCTCAGGTGTAATGAGTGCCTGTTTCAGCCTTGGCCTGA
>JAAZLV010000121.1 GCA_012799155.1 Bacteroidales bacterium
GGTTTGCTGAAGAGCCACTACTCCCCCACCAAACCCCTTTACCTCTTCGATCCGCAGCAGGAGTTGCCGCCATCGTCGGGGGTGATCCTGCATGGGGTTCCGCAGCAACCACCTGCCTGTCGGCGATTGATCTACACCTCGAACGACCACAACAGTCTGGAGGTGGCCGCCCATCTCTTCGACGCACTGCATGCCATGGAAGATGACCCTGCAATCAGCCGGATCTACATTGAGCCGGTTGAGGAGCAGGGCGTGGGCAGAGCCATCATGGACAGGATCCGGAAGGCGGCGTACAAATACAACAAGGAGCGGTAACCATGTGGGTGCATACCAGAGAAAGCCAGGAGCAGCTCACACCATCTGATGCATTGCTATTGCTGAAAGAGGGGAACAAGCGGTTTCTGAACAATCTGAAGCTGGACAGGAACCTGTTGAAGCAGGTGAACCTCACCTCGGAGGGGCAGTTCCCTTTTGCCACCATCCTGAGCTGCATCGATTCCCGCACATCGGCTGAACTGATTTTCGACCAGGGATTGGGAGACATCTTCAGCATCCGCATCGCAGGCAACATCATCAACAATGACATTCTCGGCAGCATGGAGTACTCGTGTGAGATTGCGGGATCGAAAATAATCACGGTGCTGGGACATACGAAGTGCGGCGCAATCATCAGTGCCTGCAACCAAATCAACCGGGGACACCTGACCGGATTGCTGGAGAAAATAAGACCTGCCATTGAGCTGGAAGTGGAGACCGGCGGAATGCGAAACGGTGAGAACCTCTCTTTTGTAGCCAACGTAAGCAGGCTCAATGTAGTGAACATGTTGCATCAGATAAGGGAACAGAGTTCCATACTGGCCACGCTGGAGCGAGAGGGAAAAATCATGATCATCGGGGCCCTCTATGACATCGATTCGGGAGCGGTGTCATTCTTCACGCCCTGATCCCGTGTGCTAGTATTTGATGTTCTTGAAGAGCACCCGGTTTTCACGCGCCTCATTGAGGCGTGCAAGCATCATCTCGCGACTGTACTCCGGATAATCATCCTCACCACTTGTGGAGAGGAGGGTGAGAAGGGAACGGAGCTCCTCATCGGAGAACTGTGCCATGATCTGATCGAATGGCTCCTTGGAGCCGATCTCGAAGCGGATGAATGCCAGCCGCGACTTGGCGGTGGGGAAATCAGGTGCGATCTCCAGCAACTCCTCCAGGTAGGCAGCCGCCTGTTCAAACTTCTCCTGTGCCACGCTGATGTTGGCGAGGCGGTCGAGGATCTCCTCATTCCCCTCGGAGATAAGTGCCGCTTTCATGTAGGCTGTTTCGGCACGTTTAAAATCATCGTCGTGGAACGCCAGTTCACCCTCCAGCATGTAATAATCGAGTGTTTTCCTATCGCTTTCGGGGATTTGCTCAAACAACTCCCTGGCCTTGTCGGTCTTTCCCCGACTGAGATGTACGAAAGCCCGTTTGGCGAGAATTCCTTTGGTTCCGAAGATAGATTCCTTCAAGTCGATCAACTTCAGCATCTCATCATATTGCTCCATCACCTCATAGGCTTCAAACAGGGAGTCATA